>DQSS01000294.1 GCA_015663165.1 Arcobacter sp.
TACATATACAAAGTGAAGAAAATATGGGAACACAATTTGATATCAAAATACCACTAGAAATAAAAGGATAAATTATGAAAAATTATATAAAAAAATTCTTAAAAATACTTAGCACAATTAGTATTCTATCAAATTCTCTTTTTGCACTAACTCTTATGAGCGAAGACTATCCTCCATATAATTACCCAAATAAAGATGGAAAACCTACTGGTATATCAATAGATATTGTTGAGAAAATTATAAGTAAAACAGGTGATGAAAATAGTATAGTAATATTACCTTGGGCTAGATCGTATCATGATATACAAAATAAAGAAAATCAAGTTTTATTTGTAATGACAAGAACTAAAACTAGAGAAGATTTGTTTAAATGGGTAGGTCCAATTGCTTCAAATAATTGGGTTCTTTTTGCAAAAAATAGTTCAAATATAAAGCTTACTTCATTAGAAGATGCAAAAAATTTAAATTACTCTATAGGTACATATAAAAATGATGCTGCTGAAATATTTCTCAAAAATAATAAGTTTGAAAATATACATTCTGTTACTGATGATAATTTTAATATAAAAAAATTATATAAAAATAGAATTGATATGTGGATTACAGGTGAGTATCAAGGTCTTGTAAAAGTAAAAAGATCAAAACTAAACTTAAAACTTAAAAAGCTACTTGATGTAAAAAAGACTCAACTTTATATTGCATTTTCTAAAGATATATCAAATGACATAATCAAAAGATGGCAAAAAGAACTAGACTTATTAAAAAGTAATGGAGAGTATCAAACCATTTTAAATAAATATTTAAAATAGTTTATCTAGCATATCCAGAAGCCCTAAGCTCTCTTATCACATTTACTTTGATTTCTCCAGGGTATTGAACTTTATCTTCAATACTTTGGGCTATTGTACTTGCTAGAAGTATTGATTCATCATCGTTTACTAATTTTGCATTTACTATTACTCTTATTTCTCTTCCTGCATTTATAGCGTAAGCATTTACAACGCCTGTATGTGATGTTGCTATTGTTTCTATATCTTCTACTCTTTGAAGGAAACTTTGAAGTACTTCTCTTCTTGCTCCTGGTCTTGCAGCACTTAAAGCATCAGCTGCACAAACAGCAGCACTTTCAATACTTGAAGCATCTTCATGTCCATGATGTGCATAAATTGCATTTATCACTTCACTAGGTTCACCAAGCTTTTTACATAAATCTGCTCCAATATCGACATGACTTCCCTTCATCTCGTGAGTTAAAGCTTTTCCAATATCATGAAGTAGTCCTGCTCTTCTTGCTTTTACTGTATCTCCTCCAAGTTGAGAAGCTATAAGCCCAGCTAAATTTGCTACTTCTAGCGTATGAGCTAGAGCATTTTGTCCGTATGATGCTCTATATCTCAGTCTTCCAACTAAGCGTATTAGATCTTTGTGCATCTCTTTTATACCTAGCTCTTCAAGTATCTCTTCCCCTTCTTTGTTTACACCATCATCAAACTCTTTTTTAACTCTTTCATAAACTTCTTCAATTCTTGCAGGTTGGATTCTACCGTCAGAGAGTAACTCTTCTAAAGTTTTTGTAGCTATTGCTCTTCTGTATAGATTAAAAGATGAGATTGTTACAGTATTTGGAATATCTCCAATTATTATATCTACACCAAGACACATCTCTAGTGCTTTAATATTTCGCCCCTCTTTACCTATAATCTTACCTTTTGCTTCTTCACTTGGAAGTGGTATATTATTTGTAAGTCTTTCTGCTGCAAATTCTCCTGCATATCTAGTAACTGCATGAGATAAGATATTTTGTATCTCTTGCTTTGAGTTTTTTTGTGCTTGCTTGTACTCTTTTCTAAAGATTGAAGCTATTTGACTTCGACTCTCTTCTTTTACAAAGTTTATCATTTGTTCTTTTGCTTCAGTTTGGGTAAGACCACTCACATTTTCTAAGACTTTTAAAACATTTGATAGTTTACTTTTATATTCACTTTCTTGGGCTATTAAGCCTTTGTTTAATGACTCTGTTTTATTCTTTTCATTTGTTGAGATAAGTCTATCTTTTTTTATAGAATCTAACTCTTCTTGTAGATGGGTATTTATCTCTATTTCTTTATCTTCTATTTTTCTTCTTGCATTTTTAAATTCTTTCTCAAACTCTTTTCTTGCATTTATTTTTGCTTCTTTTAATATATTGTTTGCTTCAAATTCAATAACTTTTGCTTTAGCTTTCGCTTGCTCAGTATAAATATCAAATTTTGCATTAGTTATTTTTTTTGAAACAATATATCCTATAGCACTACTAATAATAGCAATTATTATTACCCCTATTATTTGTTCCATCGTGTTTCCTTTTATTTATGCAGTTATTATATAGTCTGCTTTTATATCATGATCTAAAGTTAAAATATTTGTAGCTTTACATAGTTGTCTTTGGGTAAATATTATTTTTGGTTTCTTTTTTACATCTGCAAAGTACCTATCATAAAAGCCAACTCCATAGCCAACTCTTCTTTTGCTATAATCAGTTCCTATTATAGGCACTATTGCTAAATCAATATTTACTTTATATTTAAAATTTGAATTATTTGGTTCTTTTATATTATATTTTTTTCTCTTTAAAGGAAGTCTATATGGAACAATTTTTAAGCTATTTCCAATCATATATGGTACAAAAATATTATATTTTTTTTCTTTTCGTAATTTATTTAAAAGAGCTCTTACATCAACTTCTATTTCTAAAGGGATATAAAAAAGTATATTCTTTATATCTTCAAATTTTATTATTTTTTCTATTTTTTTACAAATACTATTATCTGTTTTAATTTTATTAGTTTTGCTACAAAACTTTAACTTTTTAATACATTCTTTTCTAAAATCACTCTTAGTGATACTTTTCATTTTTTAAGCCTCGTTTGGATAAAATCCACAATATATTTTACCCAAAGGAACTGAAAATGAATATTAAAAATCTATTAGTTTTAGGAATTTTGACAATCACATTACTTACAGGATGTGGTGACAAATCAGATGATATAAGTGACAGTATAGTTGATACAAAAGAAGAAATACAACAACTACCTACATTTAATCTTAAAACGACTATGGGTAAACCCGTAACAATTGAAGTTACTAAAGATGGTTGGATTTTTAAAGAGTACCCAAATAAAGTAGTACTATTAAACTTTTTTGCAACATGGTGTCCACCTTGTAAAGCAGAAATTCCTCACTTAAATAATCTTATGGAAAAATACAAAGATGAGTTTGTCACTATTGCTATTTTAGTTGAAAAAGACAAAACAAACAATGAAATATCTAATTTCATAAAACAATATAATATTCAATATCCAGTAACAAACTCATCAGAAAACTTTGACTTAGCAGATGCAGTTGGTGGTGTTTCATCTATACCTGCAATGTTTATGTTCAATAAACAAGGTTTAGTTGTAAAAGATTATGTTGGTGCTATTCAAGAAGAGATACTTGATAGTGACATAAAAAAAGTTTTAGGAAAATAATTTTATGTTTAGCTTTTTTAAGAAAAAAGAACAACCTAAAGAGATAATTGAGGAGCCAAAAGAAAAACTTCAAGAAACTATTGAAGAGATTCAAGAAGAAGTAATAGAAGTTAAAAAAGAAGAAAAAGGTTTTTTTGCAAGAGCATTAGAAAAAACTATTGGAAATCTAACTTCAATAATTCCTAAAAAACAAGAAAAAATATCTTTTGATGATGTAGAAGAACTATTAATAGAATCAGATATGGAATATGAAATAGTAGAGCTAGCTATGGACGGACTTCCTGAATTTATCACAAGAGCACAATTAAGACATAGACTTATTTCATTATTTGAACATGCTCCTAAACTTGATACTGCAACTTTGCCAAAACCATATGTACAACTTATCATTGGAGTAAATGGAGCAGGTAAAACTACAACTATTGCTAAACTAGCAAATAGACTAAAAACTTCTGGTAAAAAAGTTGTTTTAGGTGCTGGAGATACATTTAGAGCTGCAGCTATTGAACAACTAAGTATTTGGGCTGATAAGATTGAAGTTCCTATTATAAAAACTAAGCAAGGACATGATCCAAGTGCTGTTGCGTATGATACTATTCATTCTGCTGTTGCTAAAGGTTTTGATAACTGTATTATTGATACAGCCGGAAGACTTCAAACACAAACAAATTTAAACAAAGAGTTACAAAAAATTGTAAAAGTATGTAATAAAGCACTTGAAGGTGCTCCACATCAAAAACTTATGATTTTAGATGGTACTCAAGGTAACTCAGCAATTGCTCAAGCAAAAGCATTTAACGAAATGGTAGGAATAGATGGTATTATTGTTACTAAACTTGATGGTACAAGTAAAGGTGGTGCTTTATTTTCTATATCAAACCAACTTGAACTTCCTATATTGTTTATAGGTATAGGTGAACAAAAAGAAGACTTAATAGTATTTAATCCAGATGAGTTTGTCGATAGCTTACTTGATGGGATATATTTATAATAGAGCCACTACCTTTAGCTACAAATAAAAAAGAGTGGTTTTATATAGTCTTTGCATTATTATTAGTATTTGTAGCTAATATATCTTATGAGTATACAAAATACAAAGACTTTAAATCTGAAGAAATATATACAACAACAGCAAAAATAATAAACATATATCCAAAAAGACAATACGATATAGTAAAACTACAATCATCAAATCTTACATTTTTTACAAAATACAAGCAAAAACCATATCTAAATAAACTAGACCTTGTTGAAGTTACAATAGTGACTAAAAAAGTAAAATTTATAGATTATCTAAAAGGATTTTATGCATCATCATTCAATATACAACTTTTACCATCAAGCATTACAATTCAAAAAATACTCTCAAGCAATATAGAATCTCAACACAAAAGTAAAGAGATATCAGAACTATTCAATGCCCTATTTTTTGCAATACCAACATCAAAAGAGATAAAACAAATTTGTGCATCTTATGGTGTATCACATTTAGTTGCTATTTCTGGATTTCATCTTGGGGTTCTGTCTTTTATATTGTATTGGATTTTATATATTTTATATACTCCTTTAAAAAGAAGATATTTCCCATATAGAAACATTCGCTTTGATTTACTAATAGCAACTTCTTTAGTACTGTTTACTTATCTTTTATTTTTAGGTCTGGTACCATCTTTTTTAAGAGCTTTTGTTATGTTTATATTAGGAATATTTTTTCTTCGTTCAAATATTAAAATTGTTTCATTTCAGACTTTAGGATTGGTTGTATTGTTTATAATTGCACTTTTTCCTAAATTACTTTTTTCTTTATCTTTATGGTTTAGTGTAGCTGGAGTATTTTATATATTTTTATTTTTACAGTATTTTAAAAATATGAATAAAGTATTTCAATTTTTACTATTTAATGTATGGATATATCTTGCAATGAATCCTATTACACATTTCTTTTTTGGAACTACATCTTTAGAGCAATTGTATTCACCGATATTTACACTTGGATTTTCTATATTTTATCCACTTGAAGTATTTTTACATATTATAGACAAAGGCTCTATGCTTGATATGTACTTACAAATATGGCTTGATACAAAAGTAATAACAAAAGAGATCTTTACACCTTTATGGGTGTTTATAGTTTATATAATCATTAGTTTCTTTTCTATTCCATGTCCAAAATGGTTTAGGACATTAAACTTAAGTTTTATTGCTTTTAATTTGTGGTTATATATATCGTATGTTAGTTGAATTTTTTAGATAAAAATACTTTATCCTGGTCTTGAAGGTCAAAGTATTTTGTTATATCTTTGAAGTCATTGTGGATGCTAAGCATATAAATATCATCTGATACTACTGCTCCATTTTGAAATAATACTTTTACTGATTCAAGATTATTAGCTTTTACAGCATAATATAAAGCAGTATGATTGAACTTGTCTTTTTGATCTAATCTATGTGTGTGTTGAATAAGAACTTTTAACATTGAAATGTCATTTTTAGAACTAATATTCATAAGGGGAGTTTTTCCATTTTCATCACAAAAATTTAAATCAGCCCCATTTTTTATAAGTTCAAGTAACTCATCCATATTATTTACTTAGAAAAACTCTTTACAATTGCAAGTGCTGCTTCTCTACCATCAAGTGCAGCTGTTACAGCTAAATCTGCACCTCTTACACTATCTCCACCTGAGTAAACATTTAATTTTGAAGTTTGGTAGTTATCATCTACTTTTATACCATTCCATTTATCAAGGTCAAAGTTTTGTTCTTTTATAAATGAAGGAAGTTCTTGATCAAATCCAAGTGCCATTATAATAATATCAGCATCTTCTAAATAATCACTACCAGAAATAATCTGAACTCTTTGTCTACCTGATTCATCAGCTTCACTTAGTTCAGTTTTTTCTAAAAGTACTCCATTTTCATTTATAGATTTAGGTGAAACATTAAATACAAATTCAACACCCTCTTCTATTGAGTTATCAACTTCTTTTTTAGATCCAGGCATATTTGCTCTATCTCTTCTGTAAAGACATTTAACACTTTTAGCACCTTCCCTTACTGATGTTCTTACACAGTCCATAGCAGTATCTCCACCACCAATAACAACTACTTTTTTATCTCTAACATCAATATAGTTTTCAACATCTTCACCAAATTCTTTTTTCTGAACTTTAGTTAATAGTTCCATAGCTAAGTGAACATTTGAATTATTTTCACCATCTATTTTGGCTAGTTTACCTTTTGTAGCTCCAATACCTATAAATATAGCATCAAAGTTCTTTTCTAAGTCTGCAAAAGATTTGTCTTTTCCAATTTCGCAAGATGTAGTTATAACAGCACCTGCATCTTTTAAGAAATTCATTCTTCTCTCAACTCTATGTTTATCAAGTTTGAATCCTGGAATACCATAAGTTAAAAGTCCACCTGTACGGCTTGCTCTTTCAAATATCTCAACATCAACTCCAGCTCTTAAAAGGAAAGTAGCTGCAGAAATTCCTGCAGGTCCAGAACCTATAATAGCAACTTTTTTACCAATTTTATTTTTAGTAAATTTAGGAATTAAACCTTGATCAAATCCTGTCTCAGTAATATGAGTTTCAACTGAACCAATTGTAATAGCTCCATGAGTATCATTTAAAGTACAATCACCTTCACAAAGTACATCGTGAGGACAAATTCTACCTAAAATTTCAGGGAAGGGAGAAGTTTCATTTGAAATATTAAATGCCATTTCAATATCATTTTCAGCTGTTTGTTTTAACCATGCTGGAATTATATTGTGTAAAGGACATTTGTTGTGACAATATGGATCACCACAACCTATACATCTTTCAGCTTGCTCTGCTGCTTTATTTGCATCAAATACTTCATAAACTTCACTAAAATCTTTGATTCTATCCATTACGCCTCTTTTTGAAGCGTTTACTCTATCAACTTTTGTAAAACTTAACATAATCTAATCTCCCTCATCTGGATTCAGTGGTAAAACTGTCATATCTTTTGGCTTAACCATCCAAAAGTTTCTTATTTCTGATCTAAAATTTTCTAAAATATTTTTTCCATTTGCAGAATCTGTATGTGCAACATAATCTTTTAGAAGATTTTTTAAATAAAATCTTTCTCTTTCTGTTTCATCAGTATCAATTCTAAGAGCTTCAATAAGCTCTTGATTCATTTTGTCCATAAATTCTCTATTTTCATCATAAACAAATGCTAAACCACCAGTCATACCTGCTCCAAAGTTGAAACCTGTATTTCCAAGAATTACTACGATTCCACCTGTCATATACTCACAAGGAGAATCTCCAGTTCCTTCAACAACAGCAATAGTTCCTGAGTTTCTAACTGCAAATCTCTCACCAACTGTAGCTCTAACATAAAGTTTACCACCAGTAGCTCCATATAGACAAGTATTTCCAGCACCTGCATATGATGAACCTTGTAGTTGTGGCTTAACTATAATCTTTCCACCACTCATACCTTTTCCAACATAATCATTTGCAACACCATCAAGATCAAGCGTAACACCTCTACTTAAAAATGTACCAAATGATTGTCCAGCAGTTCCTGTAAGTTTTAAAGTTACAGTATCTTCTGGTAAACCTTTATCACCATATCTTTTAGCAATTTCTCCAGAAGAAAGTGTTCCAAAACTTCTGTTTAAGTTTGAAATATCTGCGTGAATTACTACAGGCTTACTTGGATCTTCAATTGTTGGAAGAACTTGCTTTAATAATTTATGAGAATCTTCATTTTTATCATAAGGATCATTTGATGATACTTGACAAGTATCAACTCCATCAATTCTTCGCAAGATATTTTGGAAGTCAAATTTTTGAGCTAACTCATCATCTATAACTTTAAGTAAATCACTTCTACCAACTATTTGCTCTAAAGATGTATAACCTAAAGATGCAAGTATTTCTCTAACATCTTCGGCTAAAAATTCAAAGTAAGATATAAGTCTTTCAACAGTTCCTGAGAATTTGTCTCTTAAGTCTGTATCTTGAGTTGCAACACCAACAGAACATTTATTTGTATGACATATTCTAAGAATCTTACAACCAAGAAGTGTAAGTGCAGCTGTACCAAATGCATAAGATTCAGCACCAAGCATTGCAGCTTTTATTACATCCATACCAGTTTTTAATCCACCATCAGTTTGTAAGTGAACCATACCTCTTAGGTGATTTGCTTTAAGAGCATTGTGAGCTTCTGTAAGTCCAAGTTCCCAAGCATTTCCTGTATGTTTAATAGATGTTAAAGGAGCAGCTCCAGTTCCACCATCAGCACCAGAAATAATAATCTTATCAGCATAAGCTTTAGCAACACCAGCTGCAATTGTACCAACACCAATAGTTGATACAAGTTTAACTGCAATAGATGCTTTTGGATTGATTTGTTTTAAATCAAAAATCAACTGAGATAAATCTTCAATAGAATAAATATCATGGTGTGGAGGTGGTGAAATAAGTGTAACACCCGGAGTTGTATGTCTAAGTGTAGCAATCATAGGAGTAACTTTTGCTCCTGGAAGCTGTCCCCCCTCACCTGGTTTTGCACCTTGTGCTAGTTTGATTTGAATTTCATCACAGCTTACTAAATATCCTGGTGTTACACCAAATCTACCTGAAGCAACTTGCTTAATTCTTGAGTTTTTAAGTGTTCCAAATCTTTTTGGATCTTCTCCACCCTCACCTGAATTTGACATAGCACCTATTGTATTCATAGCAACTGCAATTGCTTCATGTGCTTCAACTGAAATAGAACCACAAGACATAGCTGCACTTGCAAATCTTTTAAACACAGCTTCTTTAGGCTCAACATCATCAATACTTATAGCTTTTTTATCACTAGAAAATTCAAAGAAATCTCTAATAAATTTTTTATCTCTATTTTCAACAAGCTCTTTTAAACCTTTGAAGTCAGTAATACTTTCTTCATCACTTGGATTTTTATTGTGCATTGCTTTTGTAACTGCTGGACTATAATCATGGTATTCTCCACCATCAAGGTATTTGTAAAAACCTCCCATATTAAGTGGGAACATTGTTTTATCATCAAAATATGCTCCAAAATGTGAAGCTTCAATTCTTTTTTCAATATCTTCATATCCAAGACCAGATAAGTCTGTAGCTGCATGTTCAAAACAATCATTACAAATCTCATCACTTAAACCAATAATATCAAATAACGATGAGTTTCTATAAGATGCCATAGTAGCGATACCCATTTTTGACATGATTTTAAGAAGGCCACCACCAAGTGCTTTCATAGAATTTTTAAGTTTTTGTTGTAAAGCAACAGATGTAATATTTTTTCTTTCATAGTACGAAACTATTGAAGAATACATCATATATGGATAAATAACTGCTGCACCAAATGCAAATAAAACAGCAGAAGAATGTGGGTCATATATCTCACTTGAAACAGCAACTATTGAAACTCTTCCTCTTAATTTGTCAGTTACAAGTTTATGGTTTATATATCCCACAGCTAAAGCTATTGGGATAATTTTATCATCTTTACTTAAGTCTCTATCATCTAAAATAACAATACTTACATTTTCATTTGCTACAGAATTTTTAACATCTGCATAAAGTGAAGCTAAAGCTGCTTTTAAATCAGACTTGAATGTAGTTGAGAAAGTTCTGTTTTCATAATCTTTATCATAATTTTCATGACCTTTTTCTCCAAAAGTCAACATCACATCAAATTTTTCTTTCATAAGTACAGGAGATGATGCTTTTAATCTTTTAGAATTATTTTCATTTTCTTCAAGCATATTATAAGTGTGCCCAATACCAGTATTTAAACTCATAACAATTTTTTCTCTATATGGATCAATTGGTGGGTTTGTTACTTGAGCAAACTTTTGTCTAAAGAAATCTGTAAAGTTTCTGTTTACTGTTGAAAAACAAGCCAATGGAGTATCATCACCCATAGAACCTGTAGGTTCTTTAGCTTCATCGGCCATTGGTAAAATCATCTGATCTAGTACTTCATAAGTAATATTTGCATATTTTTGTCTAGCGCTGATATCATCAAAACTATAATCGCTTAAATCAACAAATGAATCTTCTATATACTCTTGTAAGTATCTCATATTTGAGCTTAACCACTTTTCATAGTTTTGAGTAGATTTTAAATAATCATTAATATCATCATTGAATAATACTTTTCCATGCTTTGTATCAAGTGCTATCATTTGACCTGATTGAAGTCTTCCTCTTGTAACTATCTCGTCTTCAGGAATAAGTACAGTTCCGTACTCACTTGTAATAAATAACCTATCATCTTTTGTTGTAAAGTATTTAGAAGGTCTTAAACCATTTCTATCAATCAAACAACCAATATGCCTACCATCCGTAAGTGATACAGCAGCTGGTCCATCCCATGCTTCAAATCTAATTGCAGCATATTCATAGTAAGCTCTAAGTTCACTATCCATATACGGTGCATTTTGCCAAGGCGCAGGTACAAGCCCACGTGCTGCTTTAAAGAAATCCATTCCGTTTATCATCAAGAATTCAAACATATTATCAAGTGATGCACTATCACTTCCACCTGTTTGAAGAAGTGGGAATATTCTGTCTAGTTCATCTTGTGTGAATACTTCAGATTTAATGGCTTGCATTTTTACTTCTACATTAAATCTATTTGCTTCAATAGAGTTTATCTCTCCATTATGAGCTATTCCTCTAAATGGTTGAGCTAGTCTCCACTTTGGAAGTGTATTTGTTGAAAATCTTTGGTGAAATAATGCATAAGATATTTTAAAGTCAGGGTCTTGTAAATCTATATAAAATTGCTTAATAGTTGTAGGCATAACAAGCCCTTTATAAGCAATCACTTTAGAAGAGAATGTAGGGATATAGAACTCTTCACTATCTTGAAGTTCATGTTCTGCTTCTTTTCTAGCAAGATAAATCATAGCTTCAAATCTTTTTGAAGATACTATTGTATTTGGCACTACAAATATTTGTACCATTAAAGGTAAAATCAAAAGTGCTTGTTCTCCAAGAACTTCAGTATTTATAGGTACTTCTCTATTTAATATAACTTTTAAATCATTCTTTTCACAGTATGCTCTAAATATTTCAAGTTGGGTTTTATCTTTTGCAAATACAAATGCTACTGCATATTGTTTTGGTAAGTCTACATTGTTTGCAGATGCTACTTTTCTCATAAACTCATCTGGCATAGAAAGTAATAGTCCACTACCATCACCACTTTTACCATCTGCTGCTATTGCACCTCTGTGCATCATTCTTTCTAGTGATGTTATTGCATCTTCTAGATTTTGATGTGTTTGCTTGTTTTTTAAGTGTGCTACAAGTCCAAATCCACAATTGTCTTTAAAAGAAGTTAATTTATCTAAGTTACAACCCATATTTTTCCTTTTAGTAAAATTTATTTATTTCTGATATTTGAAGCTATATTACTTAAAAAATCATTAAAATATAGTTAAGCATACTTATTAGACAAAAAGGATAAAATTCCAAAAAAAGAGGATATTAAAAGATGATATATATAGCAGCAAAACTTATTCATATTTTTTCAGTATTTGTTTATGGTGGATTTTTATTTACTGACAATTTATTTTTAGGAAAAATTAAAAAAGATATTTCAAGTGAAGAACATACAAAAGTACGAGAATATTTCATGAAATATGTACGAAAAATAGTTCCTAAAGCACTTATTGCTGCAGTACTTTCTGGTATATATCTTATATCTGTAAACTTTGGAGAGATTTCAAGTGATGGATTATCTAACTTCCAAATTGCACTTGGTATTAAAGCATTTTTGGGTGCTTGGCTTGGATTGAGAGGAATATTGCAAGTGTTCTTTGGAATTCAACCTCTAGTATTTAAAAGTCATATATTTCCATTTGCACTTGTGGTGATTATTATATTTTTATCACAAATTATGTTTAGTGTATAAAATTAGTTATTTATAGAGTTTAAAGTGAGAATTGTATTTTCACCATTTTCATATGTAATATAAATAATATATGACTTCTTATATTTTTTACTGGTAGTAACTTTGAATTTTACTATCTTATTTTCTAATATATCGATATATGAATTATCCTCTAAATTATATACTTTATTTTTTTGAAAAATATCTTTACTCTGAATTCTTACTAAATTATTTTCTTTTGTTAATAAATATGATACATGGATAAAAAAGTTATTATGATAAAGATTTGAAGTTGTAAATTTTAGAATTGAGTTTTTATTTTTATCACTTGAAATACTTATATTTTTTGCATTTATAATATCTTCAAACATTATTTTTTTTACATTATTTTTTTTAATAAAGCTAGATAATTTATCTGAATAAAATTTATTTGAATTTTTTGTAACTTCTAATGATTGATACAAAAAAATTATTATTATTGAAAAAAGAGTGATACTTATCATCATCTCTACTAGAGTAAATGACTTTTTATTTTTTATCATTCAGATTCCAATTTAAATTGATATATATCAGTTGATATTTTATCTTGTATTTTATATTTGCTTTGAGTAACAGTTAGAATTATAGAAATATCATCTAAAGGTAACTTACTATAGCTATATTCTTCTTCTTTAACATTAACTTTTATTTTTTTTAATTCTTTTCTGATGTCATCATCTTTAAAATCAACTATTTTCTCTAAGTAGATATTTTCATTTCTTAGTTTATTTTTATTATTACTAGTAATAGTTGCAATCGAAACTAATTCATTGTAATTAGAAGAATTTCTAAACTTATCTAAATAAAATAAATTATTTTCTTTTATTTGAAATATTGTAGCAATAACTATACTCAGCAAAGTTACAGAAACTAACACTTCAACTAAAGTAAATGATTTTTTCTTCATTTTTTAGTGAAGACCAATTCTTACGGCTTCTTCTATTGAAGTTTGTCCTTTATTTACCATTTGTATAAGTTGTTTTTTTAAAGTTACCATTCCTGCTTTTATTGCAATTTGTTCTATTTCGTTATCATCAATATCATCTTTAATCGCGTATTTTACATCATTATCAAGTATAAATAACTCTGCAATTGCAATTCTTTTTGTATATCCTGTAAAATTGCAGTTTTGACAACCTTTACTTTTATATATAATGCTAGTATCTTTTAACATAAATATTTCACTGTATTCTTCTATCTCGGTATCTTCGCATTTACATTCACTACACAATTCTCTTACAAGTCGTTGTGCAAGTACCCCTAAAATTGAAGAAGATATCAGAAATCTTTCTAATCCCATATCAAGAAGTCTACTTATTGAAGCATGAGCCCTATTTGTGTGAAGTGTAGAAAATACTAAGTGACCAGTAAGTGCAGCTTGTGTTGCAATGCTTGCTGTTTCACTATCTCTAATTTCCCCTACCATTATAACATCTGGGTCTTGTCTTAAAATACTTCTTAGTCCAGAAGCAAATGTTAGTCCAACTTTTGCATTTACTTGTATTTGATTTATTTTATCACTTTTATATTCTACTGGATCTTCTACTGTTATTATATTTTTACTTGGATCTTCTATTTTTTGCAGTAGGGAGTGTAATGTTGTAGATTTACCACTTCCTGTAGGTCCAGTAACAAGTATCATACCATGAGAATTTTGAGTAAGTTTAGCTAATGATGATGTAGTCTTTTTATCAATTCCTAATTCTTCAAGACTTGGAATATCTTCACTTTGCATCAATATTCTCATAACAACTCTCTCTCCATAAAATGTAGGTAAAACAGAAACCCTGATATCTAAAGTTTTTCCAGAAAGTTTAATAGCAGTTCTACCATCTTGGGGAATTCTTTTTTCACTAATATCAAGTTCTGAGATAACTTTTATACGAGATATTACTAAAGTCATAATTCTTTTATCTAACTCTATATGTTTGGTTAAAACTCCATTTATTCTATATCTAACCTCACCTTTAAATTCATGAAGTTCTATATGTATATCACTGGCTTTTTTCTTAATAGCTTGATAAAATAGCGAGTTTACAAACTTAATAATAGGAGCAGACTCTTCACTTGTCATAATATCAGATGATGTTTTTAAGAATTCAGTTACACTTATATCATCATCTTCAACTATCGCATCTTCATGCTCAACAGCAACTTCACTCATTTGTCTGTCTGCTTTTAACTCAATAAATTTATTGTATAAAGCTTCAAAAGAGATATTATCTAAACAAATAATTTTGTATGAAAAGTTCTGTTTTGATATAAAATCAAAAGCAATAGTTAAATGCTCTTGACAAATAACAATACAAACTTCATCATTAATTTTTGTAAAAAGTACAAAATTATTTAAGGCTACATTGTACCCTTCTTCTTCAAAAATATCTAAATTTAAATTGTGTACTTTTTCTAAATTAATCATCTATAAACCAAATATTTTATCTATATATTCTTTTTGATTATTCTGTTTATTTGGAGATAGTTTTAAATAGTTAATTTTATTATCAACTTCTAAATGCTCCTCATCTAATTTAGATTTATCAGCATCTCTTTGTAGTTTTTCTTTTTTTGCTTCTAGTTTAGCTTTACTTAATCTTATAATTGTATCTTTTGTATATTTGTCCTCTAATAATTTTAATTGTGCTAATTGATTTCTGACAAAAGTTAAATCTTTAGATTTTGGAATAATATATGGAGTAATTATAATTACTAAATTAATTTTATCTTTCATATCATTAGTACTTCTAAACAATGAGCCTATAAGTGGTATATCACCTAAAAATGGTATTTTATCAACACTAGTTCCTTTTTCTTCTCTAATATATCCACCTAATATAACACTTTCACCATTGTTAACAATTGCTGTTGTTTCTAATTCTTTTTTTGAAGTATTTGGATTTCCATTTGTTGCTGTTCTTTCTGCATTTTCTAAAGTTGTACTAATCTCTAGTAAAACTTTTCCTCCCTTTGAAATCCTAGGTTTAACTTTAAGAGTAAGTCCAATATCTTCCCTCTTGTAAGTATCAGTTGGCACTCCACCAGTGGTAGTTGTTGTACCTGTTTTTATACTAATTGTTTTACCAACATAGATTGAACTTGCTTTATTATTTATACATAATAGGGATGGTTCACTTACAATATCAACAGCTGCATTTTGATTTAGTAAATTTAAAGTCATTCCTAAAGATAAAGCATTTTTTAGTGAATCTAATTCAAATCCAAAAGAAGCCAATGAAGTAAGATCAGGAGCTGTTCCACCATTTAAAGAAGAAGACATAGTAGCTAACCCTCCACTTCCTCTTGTAAATCCACTTAGCCCATATTTTATACCAACTTCTTCTAGTTTAGTTTGACTAATTTCAATTATTTTTGCTTGTACATATACTTGTTGCCTATCTATGTCAAGTTTAGATACTAAGTCTTTAAAATATATTAATTCACTTTTTTTACCCATTAATATAATACTATTTGATTCTTCATCATTTGAAGCATATGGTTTATTGTTGGCATCTTTGTATTTTTTGTTTGCAATTATTCCTCTTATTATCTTAATAACATTTTTAGATTCTGCATTTTTAAGATAAATTACTTCTACACTTTTTGCAACTAAACTTCCCTGTTTATCAATATTTTCAACATACTTTAATAAATAATTTACATTTTCTTTTTTTCCAACAAACATGATAGAATTTGTATCTTTATTTACAAGTATTGATACTTTTTCAATTTCTATTTTTTCATTATAAATTGCTTTTGCTACTGCTTTTAAATCTGCTAATATTTCTGAAGCTTTTATGTTTTTTAACTTTATAGATTTTATAAATTTTTTATTGTCTTTCGAAATTAACCCTATTACTTTTTTTATTGTCTTAATATTTGTTACAAAATCAGTTAACATCAAAGAATTTGATTCTTTATCTGTAACTAATTTTGCACTTTTACTTATCAGGTGTCTTATCTTAGATGATATATAGTCTACATTTGCATTTTCAACTACAAATACTTCTGTAACCATTTGATATGTTTTTAAAGATTTTCCATTTGTTACTGGCATATTATATTTAGCTGCAACGTTTATACGAACAACTCTAAGTATTCCATTATTATCAACTATAGTGAAACCTTTTGATTCGAGTACATATATAAGTATATTTAAGACATCTTCTTTAGCAACAGGTTTATTTGAAACAAAATCAACCTTTCCAGATATTTTTTGAGTTAAAAGTATATTTTTATTTATAATTTTTGATGTTACTTTGATAAGGTCAATTATTTGTAAGTTTTTAAAATTTATATTTATATATTTTTCATTTGCAAAAATATTTGTAGTTGAGATAAGTATTAAGGTTGCAATTAATATTAGCTTATTTAATTTCATAGATTAGTTCCTCTTCTTGATTGTTTCTTATTATTATTAAATTTAAAATTTTAAGTTTGTTGATTTTTTTATATATTTTAAAAGCATCATTATAACTTTTTAATTTAACATTATTTACACTTTTAATTATATCACCTTTTTGAAGACCTAAAGATGCAAATATGCTATTCTTTCTAACTCCATATATTTTAAATCCATCAATCCCTTTTTTAGTCCTGATCTCTTTTATATTTATATCTTTCCATATTTTATCGAAATTTTTAGAGTAATTTTCAATAAGTGTTCTTTTTACTTTATATTTGTCATCTACAAGTTCTATACTTTTTAATTCTTCTCTTTGTTTAACTACAACTTCTTCATATTTCACTTTTTTTTCGTTTTGCAGTATTGAGAGTTTAAACTCTTTATTGAATTTAGTAAATATTACATATTTTGCATAAATTTTATCTAGCTTATATCCTTTGAAATTTTCATTTATACTTAATATAATTGTTTTTGCTTTACCTTTTTCTTGAACTATAATAAAGCCAACATCATCACCCATATCATAAATTGCATTTAGCGTCATATTTAATAAAAACTTATATTCTACTTTGTTTGTTTGTTTCTTTTCAATTTTTTTAGAAATAATCTTTTTAATTTTAAAAGCACTTTGTATCTCATATCTTTTGTATTCTAATTCTTGAATATCATTTTGCACAAATGATGGTTTATCTTTAGGTAAATACATATATAAAGCCGTATTTAGAGTAAATGAAAACAATAATATACAGAGTAGGATAATGATATATTTACTTATTAAATTATAATTTATATTCAATTTTATACTCCCCATTTTCTTGCTTTATCATATTCAACAAAAGCTTTTTATATGATTTTACGAAGTGTTTTGATGGTTTTATATATAAAGTTAGAGTTGAAGTTGAAATATCAAAACTACCATATGCCTTTGCTTGGATAAGATTTGCATTTATATTTATAATTAATGGATTAAACAAACTATGTGATATATTCAAACTTTTTATTTTTGGTGGTAAAAATTGTTTCATCATATCATCAAGTCTTATATT
Organism: Arcobacter sp.; assembly: GCA_015663165.1. Lineage (GTDB taxonomy): Bacteria > Campylobacterota > Campylobacteria > Campylobacterales > Arcobacteraceae > CAIJNA01. Next base: position 17,915 of record DQSS01000294.1, read on the forward strand.
ATAAATATTCACACTATTTTCAAATAAATATAAATTAATACCAACACTAGATACCTTACAAGCTTGAATACCATCATAATAAATTATCGAATTATTTATATTTAAAGATAAAAGTTCATCTTTTATACTTTTGCTATTTATTAAGATTTTTTCATTTTGAAGTTTTTCTAAAGCAAGACAATATAAGTTTTCTTTAGGTAAGAATACTAAAACAGATAATACAAAAAATAGAAATATTAAGAGACTTTTAAAAATTAGTTTCATTATATTATCCCTATTTCTAAAGTTATTTTATTTGTTGTTACTTCTAGTTTTAAGATATTAAATCTTTTATTTAGTAGCTTATTTATAAACTTATTTATTTGTTTTGTTGTAAGATTATTTAGCTTTACCTTTACACTATTTTTATGTTGAAATATATCTGATGTTGATATTTTTGACAAAGATATAATTTGATCTAAGCTTTTAACTATAGTTTTTTTATCAGAATAGTTTATTGTAAATTTAGAATATTTTAAAGCAGTGGTGTTGAATTTTTGAAATTCTTTCTTTTTTATATCATAGTTTATTTTTTCATTATTTAAATTAAATAATGAAATTCCTAGTATAAATATAGCAGATAAAATAAGGAATATAGGATTTATCATATTTTAACCTCTACTGTTAAAATATTATTTTTATTATAAATATTGTTTATTTTATATTTTTTACTTATGTATTTTTTTATATTTTGCATATTTGCTTTTATATACTTTATTGTAAATAATCCATTTTTAAATTCACACGATTTTAGTGTACCTTGAGAATGTGTTTTAAAGTTTATAAAGTAGGCAAAGGCATCTCTATTTTTAATATATCTTTTTTCTATTTTGTTATATTGTTTTAAGATAGACTTTGTTTGTATCATTGAAGATGGTAAATTATACTCTTTTTTTAAATCTTCAATTTTTATTTCATAGTTTGAAGCCGTGTTTGATATATCAAATGATTTTATAAAAACCAACAGTGCAAAGACCAAAATAAGAGAGCTTAATATATATGATGATGTTCTATCTATATATTTTGATGATTTATTTATAGATATTTTAAACTTGGAAAACTCTAGTTTATCTAAATCAATAGTTTTACTTTCCATATTATAAGCCAGAGATAAAGGAATATTTACAAAAATATTCTCTTGATATATATAATAGTTTTCTCTTATTTCTAATAAAGACACTTCGTCCTTATTAAAAAAATATTGCAATTCATTTTGGGCAAAATAAATATTTGAAACTTTCTTGTTATCTATATTTGCACTTTTAAGCGCCATCAGAATCTCTTCTTCTTTATAGGCAAAACATAGATACTTTCCATCTTCTATTTTTTGAACAAAAAATTTATAAAACTCAATATCAAAGTATTCTTCAAATAAATTTGGCACTACTTTTTTTACCTCTTTTATAGAAGTAATTGGTAATTCAAATTCTCTTATCCAGTAGTATGTAGGTGAGAGTATTATGTTTAGTGAAGATTTTGTATTATCTTCTAGTATTGTATCTTTTTGTAAAAAAATTGTTTTTGTCATTTGTATATTTATTATACTTTAAATTGTGTTGTTTTCATATAAATCAGAGTTTTATAAACTACAACCTTGACCAACACTATTATGAACTTCTTTTAATCCACAAGAATCACACTTGTATTCTATCTCTATTATTCCACTACAACCGTGGTTTTTAAGTATTCTTTTTTTTATTACATCTACTTTAAAAGTAGTATTTGTTGCACCATCTTTAAATGACTTAAAAGTTTCACCACAACTAGGGCAAGTACCTTCATCTAAAGTATATTGTCTATCTTTTTTACTTTTAAAGTATAGTAAAACTGAAAAGATTGATATTAAAAATAGTATTAAACTTGATATAAGTGTATACATTATTTTCCTTTTATAAAATATATCCCATAATAAAGCCTATAACAAACCCTATAAGATGAGAGTACCAAGCAATAGGTAGTCCAATAAGAAGTGGTGCAAACGACATAAATAGCACCCACATAATCATTCCTTTTCGCATAGAAGGAACTCTAAGTGCAAAGAAACCAAGTAGTACACTAATTGCTCCACTTGCTCCTACTACATTTGCCCAGTCATTAAAGTAGTACATGTAAGCTAAAGTACCTACAGAAGTTAACACTCCACCCAAAATATAGATGACAAAAAATTTAATTTTTCCAATATAATCTTCTATCATATTCCCAAACTGCCATAAAACAAACATATTCATAAGTAAGTGTTCTATTCCCCCATGTGTAAACATAGATGAAATAAGTTGGTAATGTAGTTCATTGTTAAAAAAGTATATATTTAAACCAAGCCATAACGACCCATTTGCAATATTTGTTTGGATAATATATCCAATAATTGTAAAGACTATAAGTAAGTTCGTAAGAGTGAATAGTTTATTATTTTGTAACATTTATATCTTTTGCTCTTTTATTTAGTTTTTGTGAGAGTTTTATTTGTTCTTCTCTTTTATTATTTTGTTCTTTTAAAAAATCTTTATATTTTTCTAACTTTTCTTGCTTTTTGGCTTGTATCTTTTGTTGTGGTAAGATATAGTTTGTATACCAAAGAATAACAACACACATAATAATTATTGTGATTAAAGAATAGAAGTTATTGATTACCAAACTATCTTTTCTTGGAACTCTTATACTTTTAACTTCTATTTTTTCAATATTTTCAATATCTATTTTGTTATCATTGTCTTTTGACATAATTTATTCTAAACTAATCCAGCTTTTAAAACTTCATCTATAGATGTAACCGCAATTATTTCTAGTGTTTCTTTTACTTCAGTAGGAATATCTTTTAAATCTCTTTCATAATTCTTTTTAGGAATTAAAGCCAGTTTCATTTTTGCTTTAGATGCAGCTATTAACTTCTCTTTTAATCCACCAATAGGAAGTACTTTTCCAGTTAAAGATAACTCACCTGTCATACATAAATCTGCTCTAACTTTTTTGTTACTTAAAATTGAAGCAATTGTAAGAGCCATAGCTATACCTGCACTTGGACCATCTTTTGGAGTTGCTCCTTGTGGAATATGCAGGTGAATATCTTGATCTTTAAACGTTGCATTTTTTAGCTTTTTTGAGTCTACTAAACCTTTTACAACACTATGTGATATTCTTGCACTTTCTTTCATAACATCACCCATATTACCTGTAAGTTGAAGTATACCTTTTCCTGCAAATTTCACTGCTTCTATTTTAAGTACATCTCCCCCTACACTAGTCCATGCTAAGCCATTTACAATTCCAACTGAATTTTTCTTATCAGCTGGGTCTATTTCAAATACTGGATTATCTAAGTATTCTTCAATATTTTTACTATTTATTGTTACTTTTTTAAGTTCAGTATCGTTTATAAACTTTTTAACTGATTTTCTAAATAATTTATTAAATACTCTTCTTAAATTTCTAACTCCTGATTCTCTTGTAAACTTTTCAATTATAAGCTTAATAGTTGCATCACTTAAAGATACTTCTTTTTTAAGTAAAGCATGCTTTTTAAGTTCTTGCGGTATTAAATAATCTTTTGCAATATGAAACTTTTCACTTGGAGTATATGAATTTATTTCTATAAATTCCATTCTATCTCTAAGTGGTGCTGGTATTTTTCCTAAATTATTTGCAGTTGCTACAAATATAACAGAACTAAGGTCAATATCAAAGTTTAAATATAAGTCTCTAAACTTATCATTTTGTTCAGGGTCTAGTAATTCTAACATAACAGCAGTTGGGTCGCCCCTATGGTTTTGACCTACTTTATCTATTTCATCTAGTACTATAATTGGATTCATTTTCTGTGCAGTTACCAGTCCTGATACAAGTCGTCCAGGCATGGCTCCTACATAAGTTCTTCTATGTCCTCTTAGCTCATTTACATCTTCAAGTCCACCTAATGCTATTCTTACAAGCGGTCTTTTAAGTGCAGATGCTATTGAGTTTGCCAAAGAAGTTTTACCAACTCCAGGAGGTCCTACAAAACATAAAACAGTTGAATTTTTAGACGATTCTTCTACTTTTTTTGCTTTTAGATATTGTTTAACTGCAAAGTATTCTAAGATTCTATTTTTAGGATCTCTTAGAGAATAATGATCCTTATTTAACTGTTCTTCTACATCGCTTACTTCAATAGTTTCATCTGAATATTGACCAAATGGTATCTCTAACACTTGCTCAATGTAAGTTTGTAACATAGAAGCATCACCACTTTCTGCATGCATTCTACTAAATTTATCAATTTGTTTTTTTACTTCTTTATATGCTAAAGTATTCATATAGGGCTTTAAAGCTTTTAGTTGTTTTCTGAACTCTGCAACTTCTTCATCTTTGTTATTATCACCTAACTCTTTTTGAATAGTTTTCATTTGTTCTTTTAAAAAGTAATCTTTGTTTGTTTTCTCTATCTTTTTATTTACTTTTTTATTTATCTCCATTTTAAGCTCGATACCTTCAATCTCTTTTTTTACAAATTCAATTAAAGAATAAAGTCTAGTAGAGGTATTTGTTTCTCTTAGTAATTCATAAGACTCTTCTTTTGTAAGTCTTAAAACTGAAGATATTAAATCTGCTATTCTATTTGCATCATTATTTTCATCTATTGTTTTTATCAAATCTGCTGGAAACTTTGAGTTTAGTGTTGAAAGTTTTAAAATGTGTTGTCTTAAAATATCTAAGATTGCACCTACTTCGTTTTCACTATATGGTGCAATAACTAAATTATCTACAACTACTTGTAATGGTTCAAAAGATACAACTTCTTGAATAATTACCTTTGCTAAACCTTGAAAAAGTACTTTTATTTTACCATCAGGTAATGCAACTTTTCTCATAACATTTCCTGCTATTGCTACATTGTAAAACTTTTGCTTTTTATCTTTAGTATTTTCTTCACCTTCTAGGCTCATTGCAACTACTAATAATTTATTGTTATCAATTGCAAATTGTACTGCTTTTTGGTTCTCTTCACTTTGGATAAATAGAGGAGCTATCATAAATGGATATAAGAACATGTTGTCCTCAACTACCATTGGTAATGTATCCGGGAAAGAGTCGTGATCTTTTAACTGCATTATTTCTTCCTATTCAAATATGTATCTATACCATGGTACAGATACTTCTTTTATTGTATTTAATTCTTGCCATGATTTTTTTGCTTTTTCTTTATAAACTATTACAGCTTTTGGTTTATCTTTTCTTTCATATAAACCTGCTATTTCTGTATCTAAAGATGCTTTTGCCATATATAGTCTACTTTGTATTGTCTGAACAAGATATATATACGACGAATCAGAATAGTTACGAGTAAAAGCATCAATATCTCTTAATGTATCATCTATAAGTTTTTGTTCTCTAAATTGTTGTTTAAATGCAAAAAATTTAGCTTTTATTTTCAAATATCTAACATAATCTTGTAAAGAGTTCTTTTCAAACCTTTTAATATAATCATCAAAGTAATAAACAGCTAACTCATATTCTTCTTCTTCCATATGACTAATTGCAATTATCATAAGAGCAGAAGGTAATAATGGTGATTTTCTATGTTCTGATTCTAAAGATGTATAAGTATCATCTGCTTTATCTAGTTGATTTAAAGATATCTCTTTTAACATTTTATTGTACCAGTATAAAGCTGGCTTGTTGTATTCTTCTTCTTGCTTTGAAGAACATGCTGAGAATAATATAATTGCTGTAATTATTAAAATAATATTTTTGTATATCAATTTTTTTCCTTATTTAAAAGTATATTTGTAGAATTTAGATTTTATCGTTTTTAATTTAAAATTTCTTGAACTCTTCCAACATCGCCACTAGTTAATCTAACTTTAATACCATGAGGATGTGTTGGAGAGTTTGTAAGTATATTTTTAACTATACCTTGAGTTAAGTTTCCACTTCTTTGATCTTGTTTTAAAACAATGTTTACTTTTAAACCTTGCTTTACATCAAATCTTTTTTTAGGATCCAAACTAGACATCTTTAAAGTTCAATGCTTTTTTTGCAAATTCTATATTATAAAAGAACAATATTTTAAATGCTAATGATACTTTTGTTTTTTTAGCTTCACTCGTATCTAGAATAGGAAAAGAGAAACCTTCACATTCTTCATCTTTTGGGTTGATTGTAATAATAATAGGTTTTAATACTTTCATCATATTCATAGTGCTTTTATAATCTCTTGGCTTTAAACCATCTAACATATCTCCATCTCTTTCTTCTTTTTTCATAGCATTGAATAAGGCTGTTAGAGTTTCTTTATAAATTGATTTAGACCAATCTATTGTACCTTTTGGATAATGGAATTTTGCTGTTTTATTTAAAAGTGCATTTGGTTTTGTTTCTCTCAAGCTTTCTATTAAAGCAAGATAAAAATTAACCCCACCTACACTTTGCACATCATTATTTATTTTGTTCGAAATCTCTTCTTTTTGTTCATTTGTTAAATTATCATAATTCATTTTTAATCCTTATTTTTATATTTGTTTTGTGTTATTTTTGTTAGTATTGCTAAAAATACTACTAGTACCGTTACTACACTAAATCCTATGATTTCACTTTGTAAGTCACTCATCTTTATTACCTTATTTATTTAAAAAATATTTATAGTTTTTATAATAATTTATTGTTGTAATTACAAGTAATGATAATATTCCCATAACCCAATACATAAACCATTGAGATATCATACCAATAAAGCCATTTTCATAATAATAATCAACTACTTGAAAAACTAAAAATAATCCAATAGTAAATTTTAATGAAATATTATTGTTGACATTAAAATCAATAATATCTATATTTTTTAATTTCAATTTAAACAATATAAATACTAAAAATAAAACTGTTGTAATACAAAGTAATATATATTCTTCTAAAACTATAGTTTTAATTTCATCTATACTAAGGATAGAATAATAAACAACTATTATCATAAAAAAAGTACTATAAAATAGAGTATATAAGTGCTTTGTCAGAATTAATCTTATTTATTTTCTAAGTAACAAACTTGATTTCTTCCTGATTCTTTAGCTTTATATAGGGCTAAATCAGCTCTATGAAGAAGGTCTTCAAGTGTATTATCTTCATCTTCTAACATAGATACACCAATACTAACTCTAAGTTTAATTAAAGAGCCATCATCACTTGCAAAATCTATTTTTTCTATTATAGTTCTCATTTTTTCTGCAACTAACATTGTACCTTCTAAAGAAGTATGAGGAAGTGTAGTTGCAAATTCTTCACCACCTATTCTTCCAAATATATCTGATTTTCTTACAACTTTTATTAATTCGTTTGCAACTATCTTAAGAGCTTCATCTCCAGTTGCATGTCCATGTGTATCGTTTATAGATTTAAACTTATCAATATCTATCATCAATACACCTAAGTCTTGTTTTTCTCTTCTAATATGAGGAATCATAGAATCACTAGAGTCAAAGTAACTTCTTCTATTCTTTACACCAGTTAAAGAATCTGTAGTAGCTAATAAATGTAACTTTACATTTGTATCTTTTAGTTCTTTTGTTCTTTTATCTACAGCATCTTCAAGTACATTTTGATAGTCTCGAAGTCTTCTTTCTTGGTCATATACTTTTATAGTCTCTAATATCATTAATTCGAAATTAAATTTATCTAAGTTTTTTTCTATGATTCTAAAAATAGAAGCATTATTTACAATATTTGCTATTTTATTTACATCTAAATCTAAATTAAATAATACATTTTTTGTATATGGAGAATTTTTATAAAAATTTAACAAAAATTCTTCGCCTGTTATATTTGGCAAATCATCACTTAGTATTGTCATAAGTATTTCATAACCTTTGGCAATATTTTTAAAAGATTCTAAAAGAGCTTCTTCTGCCATTGTATATGTGTATACTACATAGTTATTATCTATAATTGTAGTAATCTTTTGTTCTAATTTATTTAAAATCTCAATGTCACTATCTATACATACAATTATATATTTAGAATTCATAATACCTACTTTTTATTGATTTATTTTATTTTATTATATAATATATTTACTTGTAGACTACTAAATATCCAAATCATCCCAAAATTCATTAAAACCAAGGTTGGTCATAGCATTTTCATCTTCAAGATTTTTTTCAAGGAGTATCTTTTGTTGCTCTTCAAAATAATGCTCCAAAGCTTCTTTTAAAATCTGACTATGGTCTTTTTTCAGTATTTCACTATACGCGTTTAACTCTTCAAGTATTTCACTACTTAAAGAAAATTTTATATTATTTTCACTCATTTAAAATCTTACCTTTTCCATTAATATGTCATCTCTTTGTACAAATCTATTGCACTTTATTCCATTTAAGGCTATACAAATATCTTGCCATTTTTTTGTATGTCCACCATTTTCATGTGTTCTATCTCCAAATACAAACATCATAGCATGTGCATATTCGTGTGGCAGAACATATGAAATCATATAATTTTTTGTTTCTTGAAATCTTTTTTTGTTTAGAACTATTCTTATATTGTCATTTTTATAAGTTGCATATCCATATAAATTGGCATGTATTTTATCATCTATTATTATTGGTATATTTACTTTTAGACCATAGTTTTTATAAACTAAATACTTTAGTTCTTTTTCTTTTTGTTTAATTTCATTTATAGTATCTTGTCCTAAAGGATTGTTTCGAAAATAAGAATCTTTATAATATACATATACCAACAGTAAAATTGAAATCAATGTTATTGACATAAATATTTTATAATATTTTTGCATATAGTTTATTAGTAGCAAAAGCTACTAATATTTACTTTCTAGTCTTCTCTTGAAGTGATATCAATAAGGTGGTAGCCAAATTGGGTTTGTATTGGTCCATGGATTGTTCCAACTTCACCATTGAATACTACTGTATCAAATTCAGGTACCATTTGACCTGGTCCAAATGAACCTAGAGATCCACCATCATTTCCTGATGGACATTGAGAATATGAAGCTGCAGCTTCTGCAAATGTTGTATCTCCTGATTCTATCTGTGCTTTTAAGTCTTTACAAACTTGTTCGTCTTCTACTAATATATGTGATGCTGATGCTGTTGCCATTTTAAATCCTTTTTATTTATATGGAATTTTACTAATCTATTACTTAATATTGTCTTGTGTAAAACATCTATATGTATAATTTATAATTAAATTAGTTCTTACTTATATAAATTAAATCAAAATGTAGCTAAAATACAAAAAATCAAGGAACAAAAATGACTAAAGAATTGAAATTATTTAGAAAAGCTGCATATATTGAAGGATGGTCTTTTATAATATTGTTATTTGTGGCTATGCCTTTAAAATATATTATGGGATTTGCAATAGCAACTAAAATTGTTGGTATGACTCATGGTGGATTATTTATATGGTTTGTTTATGCTTTATATATGACTACAAATGAACAAAAATGGGGAGCAAAGTTTACAATTATTGCATTTATCTCTTCTTTGATTCCTTTTGGAACTTTCTTCTTAGATAAAAAATTAGCACCTTTAGATGATGCTAAAGAAGAAAATAAATAAACTAAATTTTTATGAGAATTTTATCAAGTAAGTTTGATGATAATATTCTTCTAAAGAAGCCAAGTAAATATGTTGCTTTAGTGATATAATATCTTGGCCTTACGTTTTTACTTACAATTATTTTTTCTACTATCTTAGCTACTTCTATTGCTTCAAGATTAAAAGGTACATCACTTTTTTTAGCTTCAATACTTTTTTCATAATTTATTTTAAATCTAGAGTTTTTTATATCAATATGTTCTTTTAACTTTATCAATGCATTTTTTCTAAAACTACTTGTAACTGGACCTGTATTTAGAAGTGTAACATCAATATTTGTATCAAGAAGTTCAAGTCTTAAAGTATCGCTTAAACCTTCTATGGCATATTTACTGGCATTGTATGCACCTCTTAGCTTTAAAGATACCAGTCCTAAAACTGATGAGTGTTGTATGATTTTTCCATAGCCTTGCTTTTTCATGATTTTCAAAACTTGGATAGTAACTTCGTGTAGTCCAAAAACATTTGTTTCAAACTGCTCTTTAAGTGCATCTACACTCAAATCTTCAATAGCACCAGGCTGTCCATACCCTGCATTGTTAAATACAACATCAAGTGTACCCTTTGTTTGTTTTAATATATCGTTTAAAGTATTTGTTATAGCGTCTTTTGAAGTTACATCAAGTAAGTATGATGTAAAACCTAAAGTGATTAGAGTATCTACATCTTTTTGTTGTCTTGCACTTGCAAACACTTTATACCCTTTTTCTTTTAAGTATAAAGCTGTCTCATATCCAATTCCGCAAGAACATCCGGTAATTAGAATAGTTTTCATAAGCCTATTTTATCTTTGCAATAGTTTGAGTAAATCTTACAGGCTCATTTACAAGCTCTTCAATCTGAACCATATTTTCTTCCCAAAATAATAATACAGTTGATCCCATCTTAAAGTGACCCATACAGTCACCTTTGTTTATAAATAAATCATCATATTCGTATACACTTATTTCGGTTTTATCACTGTTTGTTTGTATAGCTGGTTCAAAGTCAAATGCCATCTTACCAACATTTAGAGCTCCTACAAATACCATATAATACATCTGTCCATTTTTAGTTTTACATTGTGCTATTACTCTTTCATTTTCAATAAACAACGCATCTTGCTTATTTAAATATTTAAAGTTTACTGGATAAAGTTTACCTGGAACATGAATAAGTTTTAAAAGTTGCGAGTTATAAACTGCATGATATCTATGATAATCTTTAGGGCTTAAATAAAAATTCATAAAAGTACCATTTTGTACTTTTGCTAAATCTTCAGATGAGATATGTTCTGTAAATAAATCTTTTACACTATATTCCATACCTTTTATTTGCAAAGATATATCTTCTTTAATTATACCAGCTTCACTTACAAAACTATCAGCAGGAGATATAAATGTATCTAAGCTCATATCAACTTCTCTTGGAGTTACTAATGCTCTTGTAAATAATTCATTTAATGTTTTATATGAACTAGGACTTCTAAATTCACTCATATCAAGTCCAAGTAAAAATACATATCCATTGTTTATTACACTTTGTACTGGTGTGTAAAATTTAAATGATGCAAATTTATGAAAATATTTAGAAATTTTATTTGTAATATGCATATTAGTCCTTTATAATAAGTTCGTTCTTAATCTTTTCAGAATTTATCTTTTTATAAACTGCTATTACCATTGCGTCATATCTTTTCTCATCAAGAACTAATGAAGAAATAATCTCTTCATTAGATGCTTCTTCATTTCTCATTTTGTAGTATTTAAATTCTTTTTTTGTAAGTCTTCTTTTAAGTATTGATTTTAATTCATCTTCTTCTTTAAGTTCAAAACCTAATATTTTTATATCTTGTGTTACTGCTTCAGTTAGTGTCATTTGTTATCCATTTATTTTAATATCCGCGATTATAGCATAATTATTAGCTTTAAATACAAATTTTAAATATAGTATTTATTTTAAAAATTTTCTATTTTCATTCATTATAGATAATATCATTTTCGTATTAGTTGGTGATGTTTCTTTTAATTTCTTATATGTATTTTTATCTCTAACTTCATTGTTAAACATCTTGTTTGGTGAATTAGAAAATACATAAATAAAATCATTAGTTATTATTGCATTATTATTCCAATTAGCACTAAATACAAAATCTCTTTTAAAATCTTTTGAAAAAAGATTTTGACCATTACTGTAATCTTCAGGATTATTTTTAATACCTATCATAGATAATATAGATGGAACTATATCATTATGGCTTGTTAAGTTATTTGCATAATTATCTGGTAAATTAATATTATTTATATTTTTAGGTAGTTTTATAATTAATGGAGAATTTGTTTGTGCCTTAGAAAATGAAGAATTATGTCCAAAGAAACCATATTCATAAAACTCTTGCCCATGATCAGATGTGTAAATTATCATAGAATTTTCATATAAATTATTTTCTTTCAATTTATTTATCATTTTTAAAAATAAAGCATCATTATAATTTACTGAATTTTTATATCTAGAAAATACCGACTTTATATCTTTTCCATCTTTACTAACTGTTAGGTAGTTTATATTTGTATCACTTGCTTTAAATTTATTAAATTCTTTTGGGTAAGAATAACCATGAGGGGCATCTAGAAATACAAACGAAAAAATTGGTTTGTCCTTCTTATATTTATCAATTATATTTAAGAAATACTCAGTACTTTGCTTATCCTTCTCCCATGGCTTTCCGTTAAAGTCATCTTTGATACTACCTAATATATCAATATAACAAGTCTTTCTAAATTCTGGCCAATTAGTATTGGTAGAAGAAATAATATCTATTTGATAATCTAATTGTTTTAAAACATCAAACAATACAGGTTTTTGAGTTGAGCTTAAAAAATTAAACCAATAAGTTGAATTGATACCATAAATCAAAGAAAATATACCAAACCGTGTAGCATTTCCACCAGAATGATGATTGTTAAATGTATACGCATCTTTTTTAAACTCTTCTATATTTGGTGTTACATCTCTATTAATTACACTATTTCGTACAGCATCACTAGCAAAAATAAATATATTAAATTTATTTGAATTTTCACTTAATATAATGGGATTTAGAGGATAGTTTAAACTTGCTTTTCTATTGATTGTATTTTCTACTTTTGGAACTGGTTTATAGTCAAATAGTTTGGCAGCTAATCTATTAAATGTTAACGGTTGATATAATGGTATAACTTTAAATTTTGTTATTATCTCATTTTTGTTTATTAATGTAGCAACACCATATGTTAATTTTTCACCTAAAAAAATCAATATAAATGGTATTGTAAGTAAGTTATTCATTTTTTTATTTATAGCAAGATTTTCTTCAGCTGTTCTCGATAATATCTTTTTAATAAAATAAATTTCAAAAAAAATAAAGGAAATAATTATACTTAAAAAAACAACTACAGGGAAAACTCCAAGTTCAATAGAATCCATAGCATCTGGTGATGTAATAATATTTAGAACCATTGCATTTATATGAAACTTGTATAATCTAAAGATTAAAAAATCTACAATAAGTGAAATATTTATTAATACGAATATAAAACTTGACATATATATAATAAGTTTATTTGTAAATTTAAATATATATAAACATATATATATTAAAATATACAGTAAAATTGCACTAGATATGGCACCAAAAAATACTGGTAAAAAAGTAATAATAGTATAATCATCATTATATATTAAAAAAACCATAAATAATGGAATAGTTAATAATAAATTAACCTTAAATAAAATAGAATAATTTGTATTTTGTATAATAAATTCCTTTAAAATACCATATAGTTACTAAATAAGATACCTTTTAATAACCGTTATAATAGCATATATATTATTATATCCACTTATTCAATTGCTCAATATCACTATAAGATGTCATATCAAGTTGCACAGGAGTAATAGAAATGTAATTATCTTTTATAGCTTCAAAATCACAATTTTTTTCTTTGCTTTGCTCCCATAACAATGGGTGCAACCCAATCCAGTGAAATTCACTGCCTTTTGGGTCATGATATCTATGACAGTCATTTCCATATATTCTATGCCCTGCTTTTGTTATCTTTATACCATTGCATTCTTTTATGCTACATGGTGGGATATTTATATTTAAAAGTTTTCTTTGGTCTAGTGGAAACTTATCCTCAAGTATTTTTGAAACAATATCAAAAATAGACTTTTTTGCAAGTTCATAGTCCCATAAATCTCCAATCTCTTTAGCTTTTGAATCTAAAACTTGAGATACAGAAATAGCAGGAACTCCTTGAAGTACAGCTTCCATTGCTCCTGCAACAGTGCCACTATAAGTAATATCTTCACCCATATTAGAGCCAATGTTTATACCACTTACAACTAAATCTGGTAAATTACTTTCATCATATAAATTATGAAGTCCTAAAAAAATACAATCAGTTGGAGTCCCATCTACTAGTCTATAAAAATCATCATCTACACTTTTAAACTTTAAAGGTCTACTTAATGTCATACTATGAGCACATGCTGATTTATTTAATGATGGAGCAACTACTATTAAGTTTGCAAGAGGTCGTAAAGCTTCTATTAGTGCTTTTAAGCCTAACGCATCAAAGCCATCGTCATTTGTAATTAAAATATTCTTTTTCATATTTATTCTCCCATTTAACCTATATATACACCATCTAATTCTTTTAGTACTGTTTCTGCATTTTTATTTATCTTATACCCACTATCAAGTTCTACATCACCTAATTTAGACTTTATAGTTAAAATCAACTCTCTTTTACCTTGATTTTGTGATACTACTTCAAATAGCTTATACAATATCATTTCATCTTCATCATAGTCTAAAAATACATTTAATGGCGGTTCAGCTGGTGCTGCTTTTTTAAGTTTTATTTTTTCTTTTTTTGCTTCTTTTAATGACTCTACTTTTTTTACAGACATTTTAGTTCCAAAGTCATCAACTGTAACTCTTACTTTAAATGCAATAGGTTTTTCCATATCAAAATCTTCTTCAATCTCTTTAATAATAGATTCAAAAAGCATAAGCTCAAAACTACCATGTAAATCCATAATAGTAGCTATTCCAAAAGGATTTCCTTTTTTAGATATTCTCTTTTGTATATGTTCAACTTTTCCTATAAGTAGTGCTTCACTACCATCAGCTATTTCATCTATTTCAGAACTTAGTGTATAATTTATATTATCAAGTGTTTCTCTAAATCTATCAAGAGGATGTCCTGATACATAAAAACCTAAAGAAGCTTTTTCAAATTCTAAAATTTCTTTATCATCATATTCTGGCATTTCTTTTATTTTTACTTCAATAGTTGTCATCTCTTCACTATCTCCAAACAATGAACCAACAGCTTGTTTCTTTGCTTGAGCTGCTTTTCCAGCTGCTTCAACTATCTCTTCAATTTGTTCACACATTGCTTGTCTTGTGTAATTAAAGCAATCAAAAGCACCAGATTTTATAAGTGCTTCGATTACTCTTTTATTTACTTTAGAAGAATCAATTCTAGAAACAAAATCACTTAAATCTTTAAAAGGACCCTCTTCTCTTGCATCAAGCATTGAATTTATGGCAACATCTCCAGCACCTTTTAATGCACCCATACCAAACATAACTACTTCTTTTTTATCTATTTTATTTGCAGAAAAAACTAAATAAGATTTATTGATATCAGGTGGAACTAAATCATATCCCATTCTTTTTACTTCATCAACATATTTTACAACTTTATCTGTATTGTCTTTTTCTAAAGTAAGAAGTGAAGCCATAAATTCTGTAGGATAATAACACTTTAAATATGAAGTATAAAATGTAATCATAGCATAAGCAGCAGAATGTGATTTATTAAATCCATATCCAGCAAACTTTACAATCAAATCAAATAGCTCTTCACAATGTTGTCGATTAAAACCTTTTTTAACTCCACCATCAGCAAACTCACCTTTAAGTCTATCCATCTCTTCAACAATCTTTTTTCCCATAGCTCTACGAACTAAATCCGCGCCACCAAGACTAAATCCACCAATAACCTGTACTATTTGCATAACTTGCTCTTGATATACAATAACCCCATAAGTAGGTTCAAGTATCGGACGAAGTGGTTCATCAAATTCATCATAAAAATAGTTTATCTCAGCACGCCCATGTTTTCTATCAATAAAATCATCAAGCATCCCAGACTCCATAGGTCCTGGTCTATATAAAGCAAGCACGGCAATAATATCTTCAAAACTTGAAGGCTTTAGTCTTTTGCATAAGTCTTGCATACCAGTAGATTCTATTTGAAATAATCCTATAGTATTCCCTGTACAAATTAAATCATATACACCTTTATCATTTACATCTTTTGAGGTAAAATCTATCCTTACTCCATGTCTTTTTTCTACAAGTTTTAATGCACCTTCAATAACAGTAAGAGTCTTAAGACCCAAAAAGTCAAACTTGATTAGATCCACATCTTCTACATATTTTCCATTGTATTGTGTAGCAATTGTTTCTTGACCTGAAGGTTTAAATAATGGTGTTTTTTTCCATAAAGGTTCATTTGAGATAACAACCCCAGCAGCATGTGTTCCTGCATTTCTATTTAGACCTTCTAAAGCTAGTGCATATTCCCATACTCTTGCTGCATTTTTGTCAAATTCACAAAGCTCTCTTATCTTTGGTTCTTTTTCCCAAGAATCTGTAAGGTTTATTCCAAGTTCATCTGGAATAAGTTTTGCCATTGCATCTGCTTCTTTATATGGCATGTCAAGTACTCTTGCAACATCTCTAATAACCCCTTTAGCAAGTAACTTACCAAAAGTAATAATTTGAGCAACATTATTTCTACCATATTTTTCAACAGTATAATCAATAACTTCTTGTCTTCTTTCTTGACAAAAATCCATATCAATATCTGGCATAGATATTCTTTCAGGATTCAAGAATCTCTCAAATAAAAGCCCATAAGGAATAGGATCAATATCTGTAATCCCCAAAGAAAAAGCTACTAAACTTCCAGCAGCAGAACCCCTACCCGGACCAACAGGAATATCAATACTTTTACCATAAAGAACAAAATCCCAAACAATAAGCATATACCCGGGAAACTTCATATTATTTATAATGTCCATTTCTACTTGTAGTCTGTCTCTATACTCTTGATGCTTTGATTCATCTACTATTTTTAGTCTTTTTACTAGTCCTCTTTCACACTCATCTATAAATAATACTTTATCATTTTCTAAAGAATATTCTAAATCTGGTTCTGGTAGAACAAGCTTATTGACAAGTGACTTTTCTCTTGTAAATTTAAAGTTAGGTGGAGTTGGATCTCCTAGTTTTATCTCTAAATTACATTTTTTAACTATCTCTTGAGTATTATGTATTGCTTCAGGAATATCAGCATATAGCTTTGCCATTTGTTCTGGTGATTTTACATAAAATTCGTGTACGCTATGACGCATTCTATTTGGATCATCATAAAGTTTATTCATAGCAATACACATAAATGCTTCATGAGCTTCTGCATCTTTTTGATTTGTATAGTGAGTATCATTTGTTGCAACTATTTTAATACCAGTTTCTTGTGATATTTTAATAATACTTGCATCTATATAATGTTGATCAACAATACCATGACGCATAATCTCAAGATAAAAGTCATCACCAAAAATATCTTTATATTCTAAAGCAACTCTTTTTGCTTCATCATATCCTTTTGCACCATTTTTAACATTTCTTTCATTCTTTAAATTTAAGTGCCAGTTTACTTCACCTTGTAAACATGCAGCACTACAGACAATTCCTTCAGAATTTTCTCTTAAAAGTTTTTTATTTATTCTTGGATAATAGTAAAAACCATGCATATATGCTTGAGAAGATAAATACATAAGATTTTTATATCCTGCATCATTTTTAGCATATAAGCATAAATGAAATCTTCTTTTAGTAGTTTTGTCACCTATATCTTCTTCGTTATGAATATAAGCTTCCATTCCAATAATAGGTTTTATTCCATTTTTTTTCATCTCATTATAAAATGTAATAGTTCCAAACATATTACCATGGTCAGTCATAGCAACACTATCCATACCTAATTCTTTGATTTTTTTAGCTAATACAGGTATTTTATTTGCTCCATCAAGCATTGAGTATTCAGTATGTAAATGAAGGTGGGTGAATTTTGGTGTTTCTGACATGTGATTTTACTTTTTATTATTTTATCTTGATATTATAGCCAAAGAAAATAAGCAAAAGATTTATTCACTAAAGTAATTGTAATATCCAATAAATATGGAATTTTAGATATAAAAAAAGACTAGTTGGAAAACCAACTAGCCTTTTAAATAGTATCAAAATGATTAACTATACAAATGAAATATAAGCCATTTGTGTAGCATCACCCCTTCTGATTCTTGTTTTAATAATTGAAGTGTATCCACCATTTCTTTCTTCGTACTTTGGTGCAATTTCATTTAATAGTTTTTTTGTTTGTTCTTTATCTTGTAAAGAAGCAAAAACTAGTCTGTGAGCATTTAAGTCATTAACTTTTGCTTTTGTTACTAATTTTTCAACGTATCTTTTTAATTCTTTTGCTTTTGGAACTGTAGTTTCAATTTTTTCTCTTTCGATTAAAGCAATTGCCATATTCTTTAACATTGCTTTTCTATGAGAAGAAGTTCTACTAAGCTTTCTATATCCGTGCTTATGTCTCATTAACTATCCTTTTACTTATTAAGCTTTTAATTGCTCTAATTTTTTTCTTAAAGCTGATGCAACATCTTCAGGTAAATTGTCTTCGATTGAGTAACCTAAAGATGCAAATTTTTCTGCAATCTCTTCTAACGATTTTTTACCTAAGTTTTTGATATTTTTAACTTCAACTTCACTCATTAATGCTAAATCTCCAACGAATTTAATCTTAGCTCTATCTAAAGAGTTAAAACTTCTTGCGCTTAAGTTTAATTCATCAACTTTTACTACTAAGTCTTTTAAATCAATATCACTTTCTTGCTTATTTGCTTCAATAATTTGAACTTCAGAAAGATTAAATACTTTATTAAAAACTGACATTTGATCATACATAACTGTAATTGATTCTTGGAAAGCATCAATTGGAGATATTTGACCATCTGTTTCTACCATAAAAACAGCTTTTTCGTAGTTAGGGTTATCTTCTACAAGAATTTTTTCAATCTCATATGTTACTTTTTTTACTGGTGTAAAAAATGCATCAATTGGGATATATTCTTTTGCTACCATATCTCTGATTTCTTCAGAAGATACGTATCCGATACCTTTTTGTACGATAATTGAAAATGTTAAACCATGATCGTCATTAATTGTAGCTAAGTAATTATCTTCAGATACAACTGTTAATTCATCGTTAGATAAATCAGCACCAGTAATAGTTTGCTTTGAGTTAAATGTATATTTAACTTCAATTTGCTCTTCATCACTGTTAATTTTGAATTTCATATTTTTAAGATTAAGTACAAATAAAGATATATCTTCTAACATACCTCTAACTGTATCAAACTCATGTGTTGCACCTTCAATAGCCACTGCTATTACAGAATAACCAACAGAAGAACTCATTAAAAGTCTTCTTAAGGGATGTGCTAAAGTTATAGCATATCCACTTTCAAAAGGATAAGCACTGATTTTTGCTACGTTAGCCGAAACTTGTTCAATCTCAACTTCAGTAGGTAAAAATGGTGCTGTTACAAATTTTTTCATATATTATCCTTTATTATTATTTAGAATATAACTCTACAATTAGTCTTTCTTCAACAGGAATTACTACTTCTTCTCTTGTAGGTACTCTTGTAAATATTCCAAATACTTTATCTTTTTCAACATCAACCCATTCAGCTATTCCAGTTTGAGCAGTAAGCTCTAATGATCTAACGATTTGTGCATTAGTTTTAGATTTTTCTTTAATTTCAATTTTTTGTCCAGGTTGAACCATGAAAGAAGGAATATCAACTTTTTTACCATCAATTAAAACATGACCATGTGTTACAAATTGTCTAGCATTTGCTCTAGTTGTAGCAAACCCCATTCTAAATACAACATTGTCTAATCTTGTTTCGATTAATGTAATTAAGTTAGATCCAGTATTACCTTCTCTTCTTGCTGCTTCTTTAAAGTATTTTCTGAATTGTTTTTCAGATACACCATAAATGATTTTTGCTTTTTGCTTTTCTTGAAGTTGTTGACCATACTCAGATAGTTTTGTTCTTCTTTGTCCATGTTGCCCAGGAGCAAATGGTCTTTTTTCTAAAGCACTTTTTCCATTAAGTCTTCTCTCACCTTTTAATCCAAGGTCAGCGTTAAGTCTTCTTTCTAATTTCTCTACAGGTCCTCTATATCTTGCCATATTACTTCCTTACACTCTTCTTCGTTTAGGAGGTCTACAACCATTATGTGGTAAAGGTGTTACATCTTTAAACCATTTAACAGTGATTCCTTCCATTGTTCCGATTGCTTTAACAGCAGTATCTCTACCAGAACCAGGTCCTTGTACTTTGATACCAACATTTTTGATACCATGTTCCATAGCTTTTTCTAAAGCATCTTCTACTGCTGCTTGAGCTGCAAAAGGTGTAGATTTTTTACTACCTCTAAATCCTAAGTTTCCTGCACTTGACCAAGAAATTGCATTTCCTGCGTTGTCAGTTACTGTTACCATTGTATTATTGAATGTTGCAGCGATATGTATGATACCGTCAGCAATATTCTTTTTTACAACTTTTTTTCTAGTTACTTTTCTTTTTGCCATCAGTTATCCTTATTTAGCCGCTGCGCCAACAGTTTTCTTTTTACCTTTTCTTGTTCGAGCATTAGTCTTAGTCTTTTGCCCTCTACATGGTAAACCTCTTCTGTGTCTTAAACCTCTATAAGATCCTAAATCCATTAAAGATTTAATATCCATAGCAACTTTCTTTCTTAAATCACCCTCAACAACATATTTTGCTTGAATTTCTTGTCTAATTTGAGCTGCTTCATCTTCAGTAAGTTCATGAGCTCTTTTATTATAATCAATTCCAACAGCTGTTAAGATTAATCTTGATGTATGTAAACCTATACCAAAAACATAAGTTAATGCATACTCCATTCTCTTCTTGTTTGGTAAGTCTGTACCAGCAATTCTTGCCATGGTCTATCCTTGTCTTTGTTTGTGTTTTTTTGTTTCGCAGATCACTCTAACGATTCCTCTTCTTTTGACAATTTTACACTTGTCACACATTTTTTTCACAGAAGCTCTAACTTTCATGAGTGTATCCTTCAAAAATATTCCCGCTTTATATGGTGAAATAAATCTACACAACACAGTTGTGTTATATCAACAATTTAAATCCCAATACCCCTTAATAAAGGGGTACTAATCACCAAATCTTTACAAAAACTTAATAATAAGTCTTGAAAAAACTTCCCTTGGTTATAGAAACGGAATTGGATTATATGAAATTTTTGCTTAAATATAGTTGAGAAGAGTCTATATATTAGATAATGAAGTATTTTAAAGTTATTAAGGCTATTAGTTTAGCAAAATGAAATAAAGCTGTTCCTATTATATTCCCTATTTGGCAAGACATGCAATTTGTATATTTGCTACCTTCCCAATATGCAAAAAAAGTATAAAATATTATCATTGATGATATTAAATAAAATCCATTATTTAAATATTCACTTAATACTACTATAGCATCATCTGAAATAAAATATTTACTAAATACTGCAATTAAAGAAATAGCTAATAATATATTTATAACTTTTAATACCTTATCTCTTTTAAAATTTGTAGGACAAGAGTTATCAATCACAACATCAATTCCATGTTCAAGTTTCATATCTAATTGTTCTTTTTTGGCATCATTTAATCTAATAGAAAAATTTGCACCAAAATTATAATCTATTTTTCTTTGAATTAAAACTGCAAATTCATCACTAGCATCTAAAAATTTTTGACTACCTTCTCTATCTTCGTACATAACTTTAATATGTCTATCTCTTATAATATCAATATTTATATCAGGAAAATAAGTTGTAGTTTCATTTGTTGTTATTTTTTCTTTTTTAAAAAATATTCTAGAATTTATCAATTCTATATAATTATTGTCTTTATCTTTTACAACTATAACAGAATGTGGGTTTCCTATTTGAAAAGCACTTAGGCCATTTAAATTATGTTCTTTCATTGTATCTTTTAAATCATCTATTAGATTAAAAAGATCCTCATTGAAAAATCTTACTGGCGCGTTAAATTCAATTGGTGGAGTTTGTGGATATTGGATTAAGTCTTTTATCATTTTATTTATCTTTATATAACATTATCATAAATTTAAAAAAATTAAATATATTTAATTTTTTTAAATTTATTATTAAAGTAGAAAAAATCTCTACTTTAATATAGTAACTTAGTGACTTTTACTTACTACAATTAACATTTTAATATTAATTACACAGAATCTAACAAATTGCCAGATTACACAAGTTCTCATTGATTTGGCAAATTTACCTGGAATCATTGTTAAATTAAATGCTTCACTTTTTGAAAAGTTTACTTCTTCTTTTTTCATATTTTATCCTTTATTATAGTCTATTAATTTTATTCAGGGATTAAAGTCCAACCTGGTTTAAGTTGAGCTTTCCACATAAATAAGTAATGTAAGATATGTTTGATCCAATGACCTGCAAGTCCAATCTCACCAAATGTATACTCTGTATCTCTACCTGTACCTGGATATTTTTCAAAATCAGGAACAACAGGGAATACAGTCATAGCAGCAGCTGTACCATCTAAGATACCTTTACCTGCAGATGCAACACATGCGGCACCCATTTCAGCCATAGATGCTTCATGTAAATGAGCTCCATCACCTTTAGTAATAAGATCACAAATACTATGTGCAACGGCTTTACCAATTATACCTGAAGGCATTCCTGTTCTTGGAGGAGTAGGATTAATTGGTGTACCATTTACAGATGACATAGGCTTAGAAATGATATGTGGTGGTGCAAAAGCAATACCAGCAGCAAACATATTTGAATATGTTGGGTTTTGATATGTTCTTGGCCAGTCACTTGCTTTCCAATTTTCATAAGTTCCTGCTGCATAATTTGCATCAACTTTCATAAATCCATTTGGAGCAAATATAGTTGCAGTGATGTCTTCTCCAGCTTTATCATAAGCTTTGAGACCAACACCAGCAAAAGGAGGAATTAACATAGAAAAATCAAATTCTTCTTCATGCATAGACCCATCTAGTAATTCATAAGAAGCTTTACCGGATTCTACTTTATTTACATGAGCTCCAATAATCCATTCGATATCTCTTTCTGCATATAATGATTCAGCAAAAAGTTTTGAAGATACAACATATCCTCCAACTTTCATATGTAAACCACCCATACCAAAGTCACCTAAAAATGACTCATTAGATATCCATTTTATTTCTGCTTTATCTCTTACACCAGCTTTTGCAATTTCATGTTCTATATTAAAGATATATTCAAATGCAGCACCTTGACAAGTACACATACCATGACCAGTACCAATTAAGAATTTTTGAGTTTCTCCACTTTTCATCTTATCAATACAAATTTTAAGTTCATGAGCTGCATGCTCAGCATGATCAGCTGTACAAACAGAAACAGTATGCTCACCTAAATTAGATCCAACACCAAGTCCAGGTGTTGCACCAAAGTTAAGTTTTGGTCCAGTTGCATTAACTAAATAGTCATATTCTACTTCTTCAGTTTCGCCAGCTTTAGCTTTACTTGTATGTTCTATAACAACATAAGGTTTATCTGAACCATCTTTACCTTCAGGATGAATTGCAACTGCTTTTGCTTGCTTATATGAAATACCTGCTTTAGAATAAACAGGAGCTAAATCAAAAGTAACATCTTCTTTGCTTAATTCACCAACACCAACCCAAATATTTGATGGAATCCAATTCCATTTTGCATTTGGAGTAACAACCATAACTTCATGTGATGATCCTAGCCATTTTGCTGCAAATGTTGCAGTTGTATGTCCAGCAACACCTCCACCTAAAACAATAAGTCTTGCCATAAGTATTCCTTAAATTTTTATTAACTATTTGTTATACATTATATACATAATAATTTACAAATAGTATAGTAACTTAAAAATTAAAGTTATCTTAATCTTAAATAATATTTCATTATAATTAATATTAAACTAATCTGAATAAAAATATTATAACTTTAGATTATAAATAATATTATATTTATTCTTAAA
>DQSS01000285.1 GCA_015663165.1 Arcobacter sp.
AGCAAAGAGAAAAACTATTGTTAAAAGACTTAAAGTTGTTGAAAACTTCTTAAATTCTGGTAATAGACCGGAGTGGATGATGCTGAAAGTTATTCCAGTTCTTCCACCTGATATTAGACCTCTTGTAGCTCTTGATGGTGGTAAATTTGCTGTTTCTGATGTAAATGATTTATATAGAAGAGTTATAAACAGAAACAACAGACTTAAAAGATTAGTTGAACTTGATGCTCCTGAGATTATTATTAGAAATGAAATGAGAATGCTTCAAGAAGCAGTTGATGCTTTATTTGACAATGCTAAAACTGCAAACGCAGTTAAAGGTGCAAATAAAAGACCACTTAAATCATTATCTGAAATTATTAAAGGTAAGCAAGGTAGATTTAGACAAAATTTACTTGGAAAAAGAGTTGATTTCTCTGGTAGATCTGTAATTGTTGTTGGACCAAACTTAAGAATGGACCAATGTGGTCTTCCAAAAAAGATGGCTTTAGAATTATTTAAACCACACTTAATGGCAAAACTTGAAGAAAAAGGTTATGCAACTACATTAAAAGGTTCTAAAAGATTAATTGAAAATGAAACAAATGAAGTTTGGGAATGTTTAGCTGAAATAGTTGATAACTATCCAGTACTATTAAATAGAGCTCCAACTCTACATAAACTTTCAATTCAAGCATTTAATCCAGTACTTATTGATGGTAAAGCTATCCAGTTACATCCATTAATTTGTTCAGCATTCAATGCCGATTTTGATGGGGATCAAATGGCTGTGCATATTCCTTTATCACAAGAGGCAATTGCCGAAGCAAAAATTCTTATGATGAGTTCTATGAATATTCTTTTACCAGCATCAGGTAGAGCTTTAGCTGTACCTTCTCAAGATATGATTCTTGGTTTATATTACCTAACACTTGAAAAAAATGGTGTTCAAGGTGAGCATAAATTATTTGTTGATTTAAATGAAGCATTAATGGCTTTAGAAGTTAATAAAGTTGATTTACATGCAAAAATTAGAACATTAGTTGATGGTACATTACTTACAACTACTGTTGGTAGAATGATTATTAAAAACATTTTACCTGATTTTGTTCCTGTTGAATTTTGGAATAAAATTTTAAAGAAAAAAGATATTGGGGCATTAGTTGATTATATTTATAAACATGGTGGTTACGCAGTTACTCCTAAATTCTTAGATAACTTAAAAGATATTGGTTTTAAATATGCTACGAGTGCTGGTATCTCTATATCTATTGATGATATTAGAATTCCTGATTCAAAAGAAGGTTTAGTTGCTAAATCTAAAAAAGAAGTTATCGAAGTACAAAAGCAATTTAACCAAGGTTTATTAACAGAGCAAGAAAGATACAATAAGATTATTGATATCTGGACACTTCTTAACAATAAACTTGGTGTAGAAATGATGGATCTTGTTAAAACAGATAAAGAAGGGTTTAACTCTATTTATATGATGGCAGATTCAGGGGCTAGAGGGTCTGCTGCTCAGATTAGACAGCTTGCAGGTATGAGGGGTCTTATGGCTAAGCCAGATGGTTCTATTATTGAAACTCCAATTATCTCTAACTTTAGAGAAGGACTAAATGTACTTGAGTACTTTATTTCTACTCACGGTGCAAGAAAAGGTCTTGCGGATACAGCACTTAAAACAGCGAATGCTGGATATTTAACAAGAAAACTTGTTGATATTTCACAAAATGTTAGAATTTCAGTTGAAGATTGTGGAACTCATGAAGGTATCACAATTTCAAATATTACTGATGGTAATGAATTAGTTGAGTCTTTAGAAGAAAGAATCACTGGTAGAGTTATTGCAAGTGATATTGTTGATCCTATATCTAATGAGATTTTATTTACTGAAGGTACATTATTAAGTGAAGAAGATGCAGCTATTGTTGAAGAAGCAGGTGTTAAATCTGTTACTATTAGAACTGCACTTACTTGTAAAGCTGAAAATTCTTTATGTTCAAAATGTTATGGTATTAACCTTGGAGAGCAAAGAAAAGCTAATCCAGGTGAAGCTGTTGGTGTACTTGCTGCACAAAGTATTGGTGAGCCAGGAACACAGCTAACGCTACGAACTTTCCACGTTGGTGGTACGGCTTCTGCAACTCAAGCAGAAAAAGAACTTAAAGCAACAAGTGAAGGATTTTTGCGATACTACAATGTTAAAACATATACAAATGCACAAGGTAACTCAGTAGTTGCAAACAGAAGAAATGCAGCTGTATTACTTGTAGAGCCAAAAGTAAATGCTCCTTTTGATGGTGAAATAAATATTGAAACTACTCATGAAGAAGTTATTGTTAGTATTACAGGTAAAAAAGAAGAGAAGAAATATTACTTAAGAAAAAGTGATATTGCTAAGCCAAATGAACTTGCTGGTGTATCTGGTAAGATTGAAGCTAAACTTTACTTACCATATAAATCTGGTGAAACAGTAAGTGCTGATGAGTCAATTGTTGAACTTATTAAAGATGGTTGGAATGTTCCTTCCAGAATACCTTATGCATCTGAACTTATGGTTAAAGATGGAGCTCCTACAACAAGTACAATTAAATCTGCTGATAATGGAACTGTTAAGTACTTTAAACTTACAGGTGATTATTTAGAAAGATTTGAAGGTGTTAAAGCTGGAGATAAAATTACTAAAAAAGGTTTATTTGCTGTAATTGTTGATGAATCAGATAGAGAAGCTTCTAGATTCTATGTATCTAGAGATTCTGTTATTGAAGTTAGTGATAATGCAAAAGTATCTAAAGGTGATGTTATTGTTAAACCTGAAAATGAATCACATACTATTATTGCACAATGGGACCCATATGCAAACCCAACAATTTCTGAAATCGATGGTAAAGTAGCATTTGAAGATATTATTCCTGGACTTACAGTTTCTGAACAATATGATGAACTTACAGGTTCTTCAAAACTAGTTGTAAATGAATATATTCCAGCTGCTTATAAACCAGCTGTTACAGTAACATCAAAAGATGGTACAGTAAGACACTATACACTTGATTCAAATACTGCTGTTAATGTTACTGATGGTGAAGAGATTACAATTGCACATGTAATTGGTAAAACACCAAAAGCTGTTTCTAAATCAAGTGATATTACTGGTGGTCTTCCAAGAGTATCTGAATTATTTGAAGCTAGACGTCCTAAAAATATTGCACTACTTGCAGAATTTGAAGGTGTTATATCTTTTGGTAAGCCATTAAGAAATAAGCAAAGACTTATTATTACTGACAACCAAGGTAATAAAAGTGAAAACCTAATTGAAAAATCAAGAGAAATTCTTGTAAGAGAGGGTGAGTTTGTTCACTCTGGTGAGCAATTAACCGATGGTCAAAAAACTTCTCATGATATTCTTAGAATTTTAGGTGAAAAAGCTCTAAATGAGTTTATTGTTGCTGAAGTTCAAGGTGTATATAGAGGTCAGGGTGTTAGTATTGCTGATAAGCATATTGAAGTTATTTTATCTCAAATGTTAAGACAAGTTAGTATTTCTGCTTCTGGAAATACAAAATTTGTTACTGGAGATATGATTTCTAAGAAAAGATTTGTTGCTGAAAATAAAAAAATCATTGCAATGGGTGGAGAGCCTGCACTTGCTGAGCCAGTTTTACTTGGTATTACAAGAGCTGCTGTTACATCTGATTCTATTATTTCTTCTGCTTCATTCCAGGAAACTACAAAAGTTTTAACTGAAGCTGCAATTTCATCTAAGATGGATATGTTAACAGACTTAAAAGAAAATGTTGTAATTGGTAGAACTATACCAGTTGGAACAGGTCTTTATAGAGATAAGAAAATCTTATTTTCTACATCTCAAGACTAATAATTAAAATGTAAGGGAAATCACTTCCCTTACAAAATCTCACACAAACTAAAACTCCCTTTTTACTACATATATTTTATCAAATCACACTAAGGTGATATGTGCTATTATTACAAGATATTAACACAAGAGACTAAAATGAAAAATGTAGAATTACTTTCACCTGCTGGAAACCTTGAAAAACTAAAAATCGCTTTTGCTTATGGAGCAGATGCTGTATATGGTGGTGTTAGCCACTTTTCTTTGCGAATTAGAAGTGGAAAAGAATTTACTCTTGAAACTTTTAAAGAGGGTATAGATTATGCACATAATATTGGGAAAAAAGTTTATGTGACAGTAAATGGATTTCCTTTTAATTCTCAAATTGAATTATTAAAAAAACATATAGTTGCAATGGCTGCACTTAAACCAGATGCACTAATTGTTGCAACTCCTGGTGTTGTCGCACTTTGTAATGAACTTGCACCGGGAATTGATATACATCTTTCAACTCAAGCAAATGTAATGAACTATCTTGATGCAAAAGTATATTATGATATGGGTGTAAAAAGAATTATTGCTGCTCGTGAAATAAGTCTAAAAGATGTAGAAGAGATAAAAAGAAAACTTCCTGATTTAGAAATAGAGATATTTGTACATGGATCTATGTGTTTTGCCTATAGTGGAAGATGTCTTGTAAGTGCAGTTCAAATGGGAAGAGTTCCAAATCGTGGTTCTTGTGCAAATGATTGTAGATTTGAGTATACATTGTATGCTGGAAATGAAGAGCATGGTACATTGTTTAGACTTGAGGAACAGCCAGATATTGGTACATACATTTTTAATGCTAAAGATATGAACCTAGCTAGCCATGTTGATGAGATATTAGAAAGTGGAGCAGTTGCAAGTATAAAAATAGAAGGTAGAACAAAATCACCTTATTATGCCGCAATTACAGCATATACATATAGAATGGCAATAGATGATTTTTACAATGGTAAGTTTGATGCTAAAAAATATCAAAACGAACTTAATACTACAAAAAATAGAGGGTTTACTGATGCTTATTTAGTACATAAACCATTTGAGAAACATAATACACAAAATCATGATTATGCTATGAGTGTTGGAACTTTTGAAGTTTCTGGACTTGTGATAAGTGATGAAGAACATTTTATGTGTAAATATAAAACTTTCCCTGGTGATGAAATAGAAATATTGGCACCATTAAAATCTATAATTGAAGAAGTAAATAATGAAATAGGCTCTATTTATAAAAAAGAAAATGGAAAATATTATATTAAATTCAATAAAATAATTACAAAAGAAGATAAAGAATTAGAAGCAGTGCATAGTGGAAATACCAATCCTATAAAATTACCTGGTGTGTTACCATATCTTACAATGTTTAGAGTAGAAGTTAATTTTGAAGATTTACAAGAAACTTGTAACTAAAATTTTAAGAATATTTTAGATAAAATGCGGCAATTAAACATACCTAAAAGGAAAAAAATGAATTTTGTATCAATTATAATGGGAAGTAAAAGTGACTATGAGGTTATGAAACCTTGTGCTGAGACATTAGAGTCTTTCAATGTTAAATATGAGATTATTATCTCTTCTGCACACAGAAGTCCTGATAGAACTAAAACATATATTAAGCAAGCTGAAGAAAAAGGTTGTAAAGTATTTATTGCTGCTGCTGGAATGGCTGCACATTTAGCTGGTGCTTTAGCTGCTGGTACAACAAAACCAATTATTGGTGTACCTATGAAGGGTGGAGCTATGGATGGTATGGATGCTATGCTTTCTACAGTTCAAATGCCTTCAGGAATGCCTGTTGCTACTGTTTCACTTGGAAAAGCTGGTGCTGTTAATAGTGCTTATTTAGCAGTTCAGATTCTAGCAATTACTGATAGTGAATTAGCAATTAAATTACAAGAAGATAGAATTATAAAAAGTAAGAAAGTAGAATCTGATAGTAAAGAGATTGAAATTATTTTATAATTTCATCTTTTATTATCTAATAAAAAAGGGAAAAAGTTCTTACTTTTTCCCTTTTTCTTTTTGTGATTTTTTCCACTCTTTCTCAAACTTTTTACGCTTTAAAAAAGATAGGTTTTCTATAAATACATGACCTGTTAAATGTTCCATCTCATGTTGCCAAGCAACAGCTAAAAAGCCATCAGCTTGAATAGTTTGTTTTTCTCCAAATCTATCTTGATATGAAATAGTAACATTTAAAGCTCTTTTAATCTCTTCATGAATTCCAGGTATACTTAAACACCCTTCATTGAATATTTGTTCACCTTCACTAAATACTAGCTTAGGATTAATAGCTTCAATTAAATTTTCTTTTAATTGAACACCATCTGTATTTTCAAAATCTTCAATATCATCAACAGGAATATTTATAATTAAAACATTTTTTAATATACCAATTTGAACAGCAGCCAAACCAACTCCACCACACTCAAGCATAGTATCATTCATATCATCAAGTAAATTATGAAGTTCCTCATTGAACTCTTCTACATTACTTGACGGTTTTCTTAAAATTGGATTTGGATATACTAGAATCTCTTTAGTCATTTATGTTTCTATTCGTGGTGTTCAATTACTTTATCAATTAAACCATATTTACAAGCTTCAGTAGCAGACATAAAGTTATCTCTTTCAGTATCAGCTTCAACTTTTTTTACATCTTGACCTGTATGCTTTGATAATAGTTCATTTAAACTATCTTTTAATCTTTGAATCTCTTTAGCTTGTATTTGAATATCAGTTGATTGACCTTGTGCTCCACCTGATGGCTGGTGAATCATAATTCTAGAGTTTGGAAGAGAAAATCTTTTCCCTTTAGCTCCAGCACTTAATAAAAATGCACCCATAGAAGCAGCTTGACCAATACATATAGTACATACATCAGGCTTTATATAATTCATTGTATCATACATACTTAATCCAGCAGTTACAACACCACCTGGAGAATTTATATATAAAAAAATATCTTTTTCAGGATCATCAGCTTCAAGAAATAATAATTGAGCTACAACTGTTGCTGCAACTTGATCATTTACTTCACCACTTAACATAATAATTCTATCTTTTAAAAGACGAGAGTAAATATCATAACTTCTCTCACCTCTACCTGTTTGCTCTACTACTACTGGAACATATGACATATTATTATTTTCCTAGAGCTTCATCTAAAATTTTAATCATAACTTTAGATTCAATCATTGACATTTTAATCATAGGTAGGTATCCAGCTTCTTCATATTGCTTGATAACAGCTTGACCATCTTGTCCACCCATCATTGCTTCGTAGTAAATAGTTTGAGTAACTTCTTGATCTGTTACTTCTATTTTTTCTTCTTTAGCTAAAGCATCAATAATAAATGTAGCTTTTACACTGTTAAGTGCTTCTGGCTTGATTTCATCTCGCATTTTTTTAACTTCATCAGGATTTTCTTGTAATGCTTTAATTTCTTCTTCGCTCATAGCTTTAACTTTTACATTAAGTGCTTGGTTGATTTCTTGTTCTAAAACAGATGCAGGAACTGCAAAGTTAATTGATTTTACTAATGCTTCTATGTAAGAAGGTTTTATTTCTTCTGTGAAGTATTGGTTTTTCTTTTGAGATAATAATTGATCTTCTAATTTTTCTTTTAAAGTATCAATTGTTGCATCTTTTTCTTGAGGAAGCATTTTTTTAGCTAATTCATCATCAAGTTCTGCTGCTACTCTTTCTTGGATTTCGTGTAATGTTACTTTAAATACAACATCAGCACCTGCTAAATCTTTTGATTGGTATTCTTCTGGAAATGTTACTTTAATCTCTTTTTCTTCATCATATTTCATACCAATTACTTGATCTTCAAAACCAGGAATGAAAGAATTTGAACCGATTTCTAAAACATGACCATCAGCTTTACCACCGTCAAATGCAACACCATCTTTGAAGCCTTCAAAGTCAATTATAGCGTGATCTCCAGATTTTACAGCTCTTTTTCTTTTGATTTTAGTTAATGGAGCACCTTGTGCAGCCATATCGTTTAATTGTTCTTTAATCTCTTTATCATCTACTTTTGGTGCTTTCATTTTAGGAACTAATGATTTATAATCACCTAGATCAAACTGAGGCTTACAAGAAACAGAGATTTCAAAAGTAATATTATTGTTATCATCTTTTTCAAATTTTGTAACAGCTGGTTCACCGATTAAATCAGTATTAGCAATTTTAAGTTCAACTAATGCATCATCTAAAATTGATCTTAGAGCTTCACCTTCAGCATCTTGAGTCATTTTATCAGCATATCTTGCTTTAACAATTGCTACAGGTACTTTACCTTTTCTAAAACCTTGGATGTCCATTGTTTTTGCAGCTTGTTTAGCTACTTTATCTATATTCTTGTCAACAGTTTCAGCTGAAATTGTTCCTGTGATGTTTGCGTTTGCTTCATCAATTTTGTTTGTTTTAAATGTCATAAGTATGAGCTCCATTTTTATTTTTAGTGATTTTAGCTAAAATTCGATTAATCTTTTGTTAGCTATGTATACTAAGGTACCTAGACTTAAATATTTAATTAAAAAATTGTGCTTATTTTCTATTAATTGGTACTTATAATGTAATGTACTTTTTATATTTGCTGATAAGCGAAACCACAAATATACAGATAACAAACAAATTTTATTTTACATAGAATTTATTATTGAGTTATCTTTAGCTATAATGATGTAGAATTTAAAATAATTAAGGAAATAAATGATAATTGAACTTGAAAACAAACAAGATGTAGTTGTTCCAAATGCTACAGTGGATTTTTTAAAAGGTAATGTAGAATCTAAAACAGCGTATTCTTTTGATACTTCAAATGGTGGTCATCCAATGGTAAATGCTATGGCTGGATTAGCACTTTTAGGTGCTGGTGAAAAGCTTATTATGACTAATCATTGTGCACCTATGGGATTGTTTCCTAAAATTGAGAGTGAATTTGATTATACTTATGAAGACATGCCAAATGGTTTAACTCAAATCGTATTTACTAAAAAAACTGGTGTTGAATCTTCAACTGATTTTTCTTCTACTTCATGTAGTGGTGGATGTGGTTGAGATATGAATTTTCCAACTTTTTTTAATAATATACAAAGTATCAAACTTCAAGATGATTTATCTAATTTTTTAGGTACTTTTGAAAATGGTATTGTTGAATTTACATACTTAGATGTAGTTAAAAGTGCAGGGCACTCATGCCCTACAGTTGCAGGTGCATATCTATGTGTATTAGAAGGTCTAAAAGAACTATATAAAGATGATATGCCTAAAAGAGGTGATATTTATATAGAATATAGTAGTGACAGTTCTGAAGGTGTTACTGGTGTTATTTCTATGGTAATGAGTCAAATTACAGGTGCTACTCAAACTCTTGGATTTAAAGGTCTAAATGGAAAGTTTGCAAGACACAGTTTAATGGATTTCAATAAAGATATTTCTTCAAGTGTAAAATTTACAAGACTTGATAAAAGTACAAGTGTAGAAGTGAGTTATAATCCAAGTGCCATACAAGGTGATGAAAAACAAAATGAACTTATGCAAAAAATGATGCAAGGAATTGCGTCAAAAGATGAAAAAGCATTATTTGGAAAACTTTGGCAACAAAGAGTTGAAAGTATATTTAATAACATTTCTAAAGTTATAACAATAAAATAAATATGACAACTGATAAATTTGAAGGTGAAGTCAAAATTTTAAAAAAATTTTTTGAACTTCACTGTCATGACAATCACAATAATTTAAAATATCATTGTAAACAACTAACATATAATAATGAAAAAATAACAACAGAGTTAGAATTATGTGATGATTGTATTGAACTTATACATTACTCTTTTGATAGACTTTTAGAGTGTCCACTTGACCCAAAGCCAAGATGTAGAACATGTCCTAATCCATGCTATGAAAAATCTGAATGGAAAAAAGTTGCTAAACTTATGAAATATAGTGGTATTCAGCTAGGAATACTAAAAATAAAGAAATTCTTTAGAATAAAAATATAATACTTTAATCAGATAATTTATTTAAAATATATCTTTCTAAATCTTGCTTTGCAATATTTTCACTAATAGCTAACATATATATATCACTTACTTGTTTATTATATTCTTCATATTCAAAATATGCAAAGTGTAATTGCCACATCATTTGAATTCTTTTTTTAGCTACTTCATCACTAAGCCAATCTTTGAACAATCCAAAAGAAGCAAATATTATACCAGTTACAAATATAGTAATAAATATAGATATATGACAATCAGCACTTTGAAATACTTCATGTGTGATAAGTGCAACTGGAAACATCACTATATTTATAAGTAGTAAAAAAACTATGTAAGCACGGCCAAGTCTTAGTCTAAAACCAAGTCTTTTTCCATCTAAATGCATCCCTTCATTAAATGATTGATTTGCACTTAATAATTCTTGTAATTTTACTGGTTGATTTGATATAACATAAATATATGATATTATTTTTTTCTTAAGATTATTTATCATTATCTTCCTTTGTTTGTTTTTTTATTAGTCCTGATTCTACTAAAAATGGACTATAAATAAAATCTAGTTTTTTGATTCTATCATATTTTGCATAACTTAGATATAAAATATCTTTAGCTCTTGTAACTGCAACATAAAATAATCTTCTTTCTTCATCAAGACTTCCACCTTTACTCATAAGAGTACGATTTGGGAATCTTCCATCCATAAGGTCTATTATATAAACTTCTTTGAATTCTAAGCCTTTACTTGCATGAATTGAAAGTAAGTTTACCCCTTCACCTTCACTAAGTTCTCCACCACCTAAAATCATAGCATTTAAAAAGTTTTTTATATTTGTATGTTTATGAGATAGTCTTTTTAGAGTTTCAACTCTTCGATTACATTTCGATAGATTTCTAGTTTTAAGTGACTCATTTATTGAACCATCTTTTTGTTTTGCACGTGCTGTACATAAGCTATCTAATATAGAAGTAAAAAATTTACTTTTTTTAATATGGTCAATTAGATTTGCAGGATTTTTCATACGCTTTAGTTCTTTAAACAATATGTAAAATTTATATAAAAATTCCCCACCATCTTTTGATAGTTTTGGATGCTTTAGTATAGGATTTCCTAAAAAGCTTTCATTGAAATTTGAATCTTTAAATTTTGCTAATGAACCCATTTCTATAAAATCATCAAAAAGACCAAGCTGGATGTTTGTAGTTTTTGTACTTATATATGGTGTATGGATTGATGGATCTGGTGATGTTAAACCTACTGCTAAGTTACCATTTCCAAGTAATATCAACGCATCAAAAATATCTTTTGCTATGGCTTTACCTATATTTTTACCATATTCTATTAGATGTATAAATGCCATCATATCATTTGGATTTTGTATTAATACTAGCATATCAAGACTAGCTTTTATCTCTCGACTGTCAAAAAAACTATGTCCACCTTTTCTTTTTGATTTTATATCAAAATCACGTAAATTTGCTTCTATACCATCTGCACTTGAGTTATTTCTATAAATAACAGCTATTTGGTCATGTGGTGTTTTGGATTCTTTTATGTTTTTCGATATATATTCATATTGGTCATATAATTCATCAAAAGCTAGAAGAGTAGGTGAGTGATCATTTTGAGTTCTTACAACTTCTAATTTTTTTTCATATATTCTTTCGTTGTGTTCTATTACTTTATTTGCTAAATCCAAAATAGGTTTAGTTGAACGATAATTTTTTGTTAAAGTATGTAAGTTACTATTCTCATATCTTGTTGAAAAAGATGAAATGATACCAATATCACTTCCATTAAAAGCATAAATACTTTGATCATAATCCCCAACACAAAATAAACTTTTAGATTTAAAACCTTCAAGTAATTTATTTTGCAATGGATTTGTATCTTGATATTCATCTACAAGTATTTCATGAAACGGGAAATTTTTTGTTTTTTGAATAGCAATCATGTCTAAAAGTAAATCATCAAAATTTACATATTTATGCTCTTTTTTTAGTTTATTAAACTGATCAAATAAGTCTTCATATATCATTAAATAAGGCTTATGAGCTTGATTTTTATTCATCATCCAGTCTTCAAATGTATCATCATAAGTACTATTTAAAAATAAAGAATAAATATCGTATAAGTACCCACCATCATAAGGTTGAGTTTCTCCATCATTTGGAAAAACTCTTTTTTCATAAAGAGATTTAAATAGTGTTTTTAGTTCACTTGGTTGTTTGAGTGTGATTGGTATGTTCATACTTTTCATTAACTTGTATGAAACACTATGAAAAGTTCCAGATACTATTTTAGAAGCAAGTTCTTTTGAAAAATAACTAGCAACTCTTTCTATCATCTCTAATGCTGCTTTATTTGTAAAAGTTAGTAGCAATATATGCTCTGGTTTTGTGCCATTTTGTATTAAATATGCAATTCTACCAACAATAGTAGAGGTTTTACCTGTACCAGCACTTGCAATTGTAAGGTTGTGTCCTATTTTAGATGTTGCTGACCTGTATTGTTCTTTATTTAAGTTGTCTAATGGCATTTCGAATTATACTTAAAGTATGTAAATATATGGTTAAAATATTATACGAATCAAACTAAACTTTAGTTATAATTTAAAATAAGATTACCAAGGAGAACTTAATGAAACTAACAAAACTATTTTTTGTAATTTCTTTAACTTTATCACTTTTTGCAGATTCAACTATGAATATAAATGTAATTTCTCAAGATGCTAAAAAAACAAATAAAATAA
>DQSS01000330.1 GCA_015663165.1 Arcobacter sp.
AAAGTCATGAATTTCTATTTCGAGATTTGGGATTTTACAGTCTATTGTCAAGTGCAATCCAAATCCCAAATCACGAAATAGAGATTCCATCCCCCATATAATCCACTAAAACTCAATCAAATAGACGAGCGACGAAGATATTTTAAAGAAATTGTATTGCCAAGATCAAGAAATACTCCATATTTTAGGGTGATTTAGCTATTATTTGGGTAGAATTTAGGTGCGAAAGTTAAGTTATAATTCTCTATCTTTTAAAAACTACTTAATCAAAGATAATTTACTATAAGGTAAACAATGATTCAACTCAATTTTAAAAATATTAGTATACTTTCCCTTATTTTTTTTATATTACTTTTTCTACGAAGAGGGATGCAACTACTTCACCCACATATTTGGAATGAAGACGGCCCCTTTAATATGACTTCATTTATACTACATGGTTGGCATAATTTATATGAACCTACACAAGGGTACCTCATTCTTATACCAAAGTTAATTACTAATCTCTCTATGAGTATCTCATTTATTTATTATCCTGAGGTTAGTACATATCTAACATGGATTTTTACTATAGGGCTTGGTTTATTGGTTGTGTATGCACCAACAATGTTGAAATATCCTATTTTGATGGCAATTTTTATTTTTCTTATTCCTACCAATGCAGAAGTATTTGGATTGCCTCTTTTTACTTTATGGTTTAGTGCGATATTACTTTTTCTTGTAGCCCTTTGGAAGCCTAGAAAAAAACAAATAATAAAAAATACCTTACTGTTTTTTGGTGGTTTTTCGTCTCCAACTATTGTAATTATTATCCCTGTACAAATATTTCGTATGATTATGCTCCCCAATAAAAAAGAAGAATTTCTTACATTGTTACTGAGTATCACAATTGCTGTCATACAGTTAAGTTTTATTTTTTCTAGAAGTATTGTAGGGACTCCTATTCAACCAGATTTTGTATTTTTTCAAAGTATTGTGCATAAGTTTTTTGCATTTTATTATTTAGGTACATTTAGTCTTGGCACAATAATGCTTTGGATTGGCGGCGTATATCTTATTGTATTAATTGCGACCTATATGTTTAAAAATAGAAAGGATATCTATTTCCAAATATTGGTTTATTTACTCTTTGCAACTATTGCTTTATCTGTTTCTAGGTTCAGTCCATTGCAGATTAATCCAATTTTTGGGGGAGGAGCTAGATATTTCTTTTTGCCTTATATTTTACTTTCTTGGACACTTATTTATATGTTAGCAAAAAATAAGTGGTATGAAATGGCAATTTTGCCCATATTGACACTTTCCATTATTACGGCATTACAAGGCTTTTGTCGAACACAAGATGACCTTAATTGGA
The DNA here is from genome assembly GCA_015663165.1 of Arcobacter sp. GTDB lineage: Bacteria > Campylobacterota > Campylobacteria > Campylobacterales > Arcobacteraceae > CAIJNA01. The sequence continues at coordinate 1,358 of DQSS01000330.1, forward strand.
AAAAACATATTGATCTTTGCCAAAAGGCTAAGGGTGCATACGGGATACCAATTCAAAATGATGGACAAAAGCAGGGTGCATGGCATATGGTTTTAGATGCAAAAATATGTAAACGATATATCGAAAATGATATATTTGAACTTCCTAAAACAAGAGAAAAATGATGCAGAATTTTATTTTAAAAAAATTTGAATATACGATATTTATCCTATTATCACTTATTTATATATTACTTCTTTTTGGAATGATTAAAATACACTACTATGAGCTTGCATCAATCACTGATGTAAATATTTACGATGCAATGAAGCAATACAACTGGAAATATTGGTTTGAAGAGTCCGATCATTATCAAACAGTATTTTCCGAGTTTTTACAATTTATGGATATACATTATCTGAATAGTAGGGGCATTATTCCTATAGTTGTGAATATAAGCTTCATATTCCTCCTTGTTGGACTTATATCGATTATTATTCATAATTTTTTTCATTCAAAAGAGAATCATAGCACATCGATTAAGCTAGTATTGATGTTTTGCATAATCATTCTTCTTTTTTCTGTCATCCAAGATAGTTCAATTGTCTGGATGTTTAATCAGCAACTATTTGCAGCATATTTTTTCCCTCTTTTGTCCTATTATTTATTGGTAGAATTTTCAATTACCAGGAATAATAAGTATTTTTATGCTCTCTTATTGAGTGGGATGATGATTACCATAACTACACCTTACTATTTTTCTGCATTAATTGTTCTGTTCCTTATGGGATATATATTTAAAATTGGTTGGCTTAAAAATTCACTTATTTCTACTATACTACTCTTATCATTATTTTTTTACTATGATGAGATATCGAACAGTATGGCTATACTGAGTTTATTTAATTGTGATATTTCTACTGAAATTCCCCTCTACATTTTAAACTATCTTGGAAGTGTATTTATTTATGTGAGTTTTGAACCTTGTGTCGCAACATCTTCTGTCCTTGGTGGAATATTTCTAATAAGTACATTTATTTACTTTAGTTATTTGGCTATCACCAACAAGGTTACAGAACAACTTTATTGGGTAATTTTGGCATTTTTATTTTTTTATATTTTAACGGCATTTGGTAGTTTAGCTGAAATTCATAATACTAATACGGTCATATTTAAAAATCGATATATGACTCCTTCCTTGATTGGCTGGTCTCTTGTTTTGATACTGTATATACACCACTTTAATACTAAACCAATTATAAAAAGAAGAATATTGACATTATCCTTGACCTTAATTGTTGTTTTATACTTTTATCAGATACTGACTTATCGCCAATATCAGAAGAATATTTCTGAACTAAAATTAGCGGTGGTAGTGCTTAAACTTGGAATTGATGATCAACGTTTTTTGAAGAGAACTACTCGTTCTGTTTATACAATGATGTTTTGTCCTCCTAAAGAGTCTAAACAGAAAATGTCTATTTTTACAGTTTTTGATATCAAAGCGAATATTATAAAAAATAAAGTACATCTTTTAAAAGAAAAAAATCCTTTTGATTTTACCAATGAAGCTACAAAAAAATTATTGGTAGTAAATAAATTAGTTTCAACAAGCAGGAATCAAGACTTGCAAGGTGGACTTGACAATATTATACCAATTGTCAAAAAGAAAAATATTATTCAAATTAATGGATGGGTTTATGATGATAAAGAGAAAAAAGTACCAAAATGGCTAATGGTTCTTGATAAGAATGGAAATATTATAGGATACATCATTACTGGCGTATTAAGAAAAGATGTTGAAATGCATTATGGTAAAGATGCTTTGAACAGTGGATTTATTGGTTACATAAGGTATTCAAAAACACCTAGTACTCTTTTCATGGTAGATGAGCTTGGAAAAAAAATATTTAGAGTCAAATACCCAATGGAGTAAATTGGAGCTATGAAGATACATCGTACTCTTGGATCGATGAGTTTCATTGTTACAAACTCTATTTAAAAAATATTGAGAGGTCAACAATACCTGCAGGATCTCCTCCTGTCATGATTATTGCAATAAAGTAATACAGACCTACAAGTATTTGCCATGAAAGAATAATATTCAAGAGGAGCTTGGCGCGTGAATTTATATATGTAATATTTCTATAATAATCAATTAAAGTAAAAACATAAAGTAAAGATAAAGATACCATATATGACCAGAAAAAATTCCCATGATAAAAACGAGGACCTTCTTCAGCCAAAAAAGCCGCATAAACTATTGATATAAAAGTCATAATCCATGTAAGTAGAAGGTAGTTATTCTTTTTTACACTATCTGAATTAAATATTAAATAAAGAAGAGGGAATAAAATTGCTAGAAGTATGGATACAAAAACATTAGGAGTGGCATTTGACCATACGCCTAAAAAACTTATAATAATTTTTGTTTTACCTTCTCCAAAGGTATTTAAAAATTGGTACCCCAGTAATCCTATTGAAATTAAAGATAATATGGCAATATATATTAAGTTTTCTTTTGAATATATTTTTTTAAAAATCATAAGTAGTATAAGTGCAGGTAGGAATGCTATAACAAAACTCGGTTTGGCAAATATTGAAATAAATAAACTAATGGCACCTATCAGATAATAAGAAATATGCTTTTTTTCTAAACTTAAAATAGTAAAAAACACTGTAAGTATAGCAAACGGTTTGACTGTAAATAGTGTAGCATTATTCCATATATTTGGACTTCCTGTTCCTGCAATTATATAGTTTGTAAAAAGTGGAATATAGGCGGGTCCTATAATAAAAATAATAAATAAAAAAGAATAGATAGATATATTCTTTTTTTCTTTACCAATAAAAAAAATATAAATTTTCTGTACAATGCATATCCATATCATAACAAACAGTGCAGTAACAATAGCAGCAGAAAATTTTACATCTAAGGTAATATATGTCATATAGTGTACAAATATATGCCATAATGGGTGCGGAATGTATATACTACCATCAAAAAATGGTTTAACAGAAGAAGCATGAGCAGACAAATCACTAACATAGTTAGGACCAGTTAATTGATGAATAGTCAGAAATACAACTATTAAAAATATAATAAAATAGAATGATAAAATAATCATATATTTTAGGTTAAATAGATTTGACATAGTTATCCTTTTGTACTAGCTTTAAAAATAGTTTCCCATTGAGTCGTCTAAATTGGTATTGTTGTGCTTAACAAAAGAATCTCATAATTGTCTATTGTAACGTAGAGTTTTATTTTAATCGTTATAGCAATTTTCAAGACTTTATAGTAGTACTCCAATATTGGGTCGAGCGAGTATGATAATGAAATTATATCAGACCTCACATAAAAAACAGCCTGAATATACACTATAAAACTTACCATTACACTATTCTGCTTTTAACACTACAAAAAATAGGGAAATAGCAGGTAAACAATAAGCATACTATAGATATGATGATGTCATTAAAAACATCACATAAGGAATTTAAAATGAAATTATCTAGCATGAAAAAAGTTATAGTAGTCATGAGTCTGTTTTTGGGTATAGTAGAGGCAAATGTAGTGCCTCCCGTTAAGTTAAACCATAGTACTTCTTGGACGATTTTAGAGAAAAAATTACCATTGCCTTCTTCTGCAAGTAAAGAGATACAGAAGACGCTTGCAGGGCTGAAACAACCCAATGTTGAGTCAAGACGTAAATTTTCATCTAAAACCAAAGAAGAGTGGAAAGAGTGGACTGAATATACTAGAGTATCCCGTGAGTATGGAGTAAAGAAGCAAGCAGAGAAATATAATGTTAGCATTAAAAAAGAGATGATTGATGGAGTGAATG
>DQSS01000226.1 GCA_015663165.1 Arcobacter sp.
CCATAATCATCATATGGCTTTTCAAGGGCTAGAGTAAGGACTGCATCGGTTATATCTGTCTCGGAGAGGAAGAAGCCATCATCATAGGTGTTTAGGGTTATTTTGGTGGTTTCTTTGTTGTATTCTAGGGTTTGCATTAGCATTCTACAGACAATTGTTTAATTTTTATTAGTTCTTTTTCAAGGGCTAACTTTACCTGTTCTATTTTCTGATATTTTTTTGCTATGTTATTTTGAGTTCCAATATCTATTTTCCCATCTTTAAATGGTACGCTAAATGAAAGTTTTGATACCTTGTCCTTACTTGCAGTTTGACTCCACTTGAAGCCTTGTTTTAATAAAACTTCCTCTATCGCTTTCCTTGCATATTCTAAGTTAATCAATTCTTTGTATTCTTCCTTTAGAATCATTGGTCGATGATGGTCATTTGTAGTGAACCTATGATTGTGCCAAAATACATGACCTACAGACCCCTCTCTATTCCAGGCTAAACAATTTTCAAAGTATTTAACACCTTCTATGTCGTCAAGCACATAGCCAATGGGTATTTCATTAATTTTTCCCCCGTAGACAGGTATCGCACCTTGATTTTTATTAATAAATGTTTTGGTAAGACCTTTAATTGGAGACAAATTAAAAATATCTGAGATTATAAAATCTTTATATTCTGTTGCTGAAACTTTATCTTCATTTAATTCAACTATTTCATTTTTAAAATCCATAATATTCATGGCTATATCTTCAATCAAGTAAGGGAACTCTTCAAATCGTATACTTTTATCCTCTTTTTCAATTCCTAATGAAATCTTTTCTTCTTTTGACCACCATCCATCAACTGACCAAGATTTATTTGGGTCAAGCCTATTAATGGGAAAAACTTTACATCGGAGGTCTTTATTGAATGTTTCAAATTCTTTTTTATTACCTTTGAAAAAATTAAAAAGTGTTACCGCTTCATCTAAATCATTCTGCTCTATGTCAAACCTATAAATATCTCTACTTTCTCCAATTTCACTTACTAGATAAGTAAATACAGGGTCTTTTTGTATATCTAATTTATTATTCTTTTTTGTAATACATAGAATATAGGTTTTTTTAGGGGTTGTGAAAAATGTATTAATAGGTAAAGATATAATACCATCAATAAAACATTCTTCTTTAATAAAAGCTCTTAAATTTTTATCATTTTCACGATTAAAAGTACCGTCAGGAACTACAATAAAAGCTTTTCCATTTGACTTTAAAGCCCTTATTATCCACTCTATAAAAAGACCTTCAACTCCCATACCATTAGCTTTGTAATATTTTTTTAATTCTTCATCTTTGTTAATTTCATCTTTTAAGTTACTACTCCCACTTGTAACATAAGGCGGATTGGTTAAGATAAGGTCATATTCATTTCGTGTTGGTTCTCTAAGAGTTCCTAGAATAGAGTTTGTTTTTAGTGTAAAACTATCATTAAATATTTTACCAAACTCTTTAGTGTGATTTGGGTAATCTTTAATAATTTCACTAAAATAAATCAGCATATTCGCTTTAGCTAAAATGATAGTTTTCTGTTCATCCTTGTCAAAACCTTTATCAAATCCTCTAATCGTAATCTTTGGAATAACCTTATCGCCTACTACAGTATAAAATTTGTCTAATCTGCTTTTAATAGGTTCTAATAAAAATTTACCAACACCACATGCGGGATCACATATTTTTGCTCCCTCTTTTATCTCATCTTTGGCTATCTGCTCTATTGCACGGATTACTTTTATTGGAGTAAAAAATTGTCCCCAATTCTTCTTACTGATACTCTCTTTTAAAAAACTTTCAAATAACTGGCTTTTAAAATCATAGTCAATATTTTCTAATTGTCCATAAGCTTTAAATTTTTTAAGTACTTTCATAAAAACTGTACTATATCCAGCAACTGCTTTTTGGTCTTTACTTACAAAAATAGTTCCATTAATTATAGTTGTGTTATCAGTGAGATTAGAAGGGAAAAGTTCTTTTATTTTTTTTCTAATGTTGTCAGCATAATATTGTAAAATCTCATCCTCTGTTCTTTTTCCTTCTAAGTCCATTAGAAAGTTAAAACTATCTATATCTCTCAATATTTCTAAATCACTTAAATATTTAAAAATAAAGAGTTCTACAAAAGTATATAAACAATTTTCAGGAGTTGCCCCACTAACACTCCAAACATCTTGCCATATAGAACGGGCTAAATCTGTTGGATTTACAAGTTTTTTAGGTAAAATTTGATTGTTTTTCTCATTTATCGAATAATTAATTTTTTCAATAAGTGATTCTATTTTTGCACTACTTGCATCGAATGGCTCTTTTATTATATTACCATCTTCATTACAAATTTCTTTTCCTGTTAGTGCATTGACCCACATAGTATCTACTGTATCAGTAGCTATAATAATCTTTGAGCCTAACTTTTTGGCTACTGCTATCTCTTGCTTTATAGCTTTTTGTCGTTGAGCCGTAGTTCTAAACTCTTTGGGTTGTTTAAATTCAATAATAGCAATAACATTTTTTCTATTTACTATAAGGGCATCAACTTTTTTTAACTCTTGTTTGCCATAATCAATGTTTCTAATTATATCTGCACCCTTTAAGGTTTTAAGTGAAGTAGCTCCAATATTATAATAATCCCATTTACCTATTTTTGATGTAGGATTATTCTTATCTAGCCCTCTTTGCAATAATTCTTCACTCATGTGTATCCTTTTTCTCTCCAAAAGTATTTTTAACTCTTGCTTTTTGTGGTTCTATATCCATCTCTTGAAATATTTTTTTGTAGTCTATATTGTGATAGGCTAATTCTGCCAACAAGGCAGAGACTATATATAGGTTTTTTGGAATTTTTTCTCTAGTTGATAAATTAGTTATCGAATTCCTATTTGCCTTGATGAGGTCTGCAAACTCACGCATTGATAGGTTTGCACTGCGTACATTTTTCTTAAAGTCATCATATTTCATAGTTAAATAGTACCGTAAATACACTTAATAGCTACATTTAAAATATACAATAAGTACATTATTTAATTAATAAAACACATAAAAATATTATCTAAATTTTGACACACATTAAATAATGTGCTATAATCTATATATGACTCAAAAGGACTAAATCATGGCACAACATTTCCTACTATCAGCAAAAGCAAGAACCTTATCAATCGTAAAATATCCATGATGACTGACGAAGAGATACACAACATATTTAAAAATATTCGTTGGTCTGACAC
>DQSS01000313.1 GCA_015663165.1 Arcobacter sp.
AAAAATAAACTATATAAAGTTTACTATCTCTTTTTCTAAATCTTCAATATCTATAATAGTATTATGTATTATGTCTGCTGAAAATAGTTCTTGTATTTGTTCTGGTACTTTAGCATCAAAATCATTAGATATTTTATCTAATGCTTCTTTATCAGAATAAGATATATTATCTTCCTTTAACGCATTTAATACAGTTGGAGAAAACTTAGTCCATTCTGCTGTACTATAAATCACACATTTTAAATTCTTTTCTTTTAAATCTTCATAGGCTTTTATACATGTTGCTGTATGTGGCTCCATTAAGTATCCAGAATCTAAGTATTTTTTAATAGTTTGTTTTCCGTAAGTATCATCAGAATAAGTTGCTGAGAATATCTCTTGGATTTGTGCCATTTCTGAAGCCGTTAATTGGAATTCATTTTTAGTATTTAAATCTTCCATTAACGCTCTTGTTCTGTCTGCCCCAAACATATCAAACATAATTCTTTCAATATTTGAAGACTTTAAGATATCCATTGCAGGAGATTTTGTCATGATAAGTTCTTTGTCATTAAGATTATATGAACCTTCATTTATCCAAGATGTTAAGATATTGTTTTCATTTGATGTAATCAGTATCTTCTCTATTGGAAGTCCCATTTTTCTTGCATAGTATCCACCAAGTGCATTTCCAAAGTTACCAGATGGAACTACAAGGTATATTTTTTCACCCATTTTTACTTCGTTTTGTCTTAATAACTCTAAGTATGACCAGAAGTGATATACGATTTGAAATATAATTCTTCCAAAGTTTACAGAGTTTGCAGCACTTAGATTTATACCTTTTTCAGCCAAGGTAGCTTTAAATGTATCACTATCAAGAAGTCTTTTTAGTGCATTTTGAGCATCATCAAAATTTCCATTTATTCCTAATACTTTAAGATTCTTTCCATCTTCTGTTACCATTTGAAGTCTTTGTACATCACTTGTTCCACCATTTGGATATAGACAAGCTACTTGAATACCCTCTTTATTTTTAAATGTATTCAGTGCAGCTGGTCCTGTATCTCCAGAAGTTGCAGCAAGTATAAGGTACTTTTCTCCTCTTTTTTTAGCAATAGAAGAAAGAACTGAACCAAATGGTTGAAGTGCCATATCTTTAAATGCTCTTGTAGGACCGTGGTATTGTTCGTTTACAAATAAATCATCTTTTACTTTTACTACTGGTGCAGGGTTATTTTCATCATCAAATTTGTCATATAAGTTTAATGCTTCATTTAAATCTTCAGCGTCAATATCTACATTAAAAGTACTTAAAATATCAAATGCTAATTCTTTATAATTTTTATCTATGTGACTTGACATAAATTCTTCACCTAAAGCGGGTAATTCTTTTGGTATATAAAGTCCACCATGTGATGCTATTGGGTTTAAAATAGCATAAGAAAATTCTACTTCTTTTGCTCTTACGCCGTCGTTTCCTCTTGTTTCGATAAAACTCATATTGTATATCCTATATTTTGTACATTTATTTGTACTTATTTTTTGAATTATAGCAAAATTATGTTTATAAATAGAAGTTTAGATATAATCCAACCATGAAAATAATAGATTTTAAAAAACATTCATCAATTAATATTGGTGGTAAACACAAAGTAAAAATTATCAATGATATGGGTGATTATAAAAAGTATACGATTATAGGTAGGGGAAACAATATCCTTCTATCAAACAAACCACCACAAATGGCAATGCTAGGTGATGATTTTGATTATATATTTTTAAAAGATGACAAACTAATTGTAGGTGCTGGTACTACCTCTGGAAAACTACTTACATTTTGTAAAAAGAATGATATTGCTAACTTTGAACTTTTAGCAAAGCTTCCTGGAAATATTGGTGGACTTACTAAAATGAATGCTGGTCTTAAAGAGTGGGAAATATTTAAATATATCACATCAATTAAAACTCAAGATGGAGAGATACAAAAAGAAGATGTAGAACACTCATATAGACATACAAAAATAGATGGTGTTATTTACGAAGTTACATTTAGTGTATCAAAAGGTTTTAGAAAAACTAAACAAGATATGTTTATACAAATGAGAAACAACCAACCAAACCTTCCAAGTGCTGGTTCGTGTTTTAAAAACCCTGAAAAATACTCTGCTGGATATCTAATAGAACATGTTGGTCTAAAAGGATATAGCATAGGAAATATGTCATTTTCATCTGTTCATGCAAACTTCCTTGTAAATCTTGGTGGTGGAACTTATGATGAAGCTATAAAGCTTATAAATTTAGCAAAAACAAAAGTACAAAAAGAATTTCATATAGACTTAGAACTTGAAATCATAGTTTTATAAGTAAAAGTTTATGAGTAAAAAAGGATTTGGACTTATAAGTGTACTTATACTTCTTGTAGTCTTTTCCTTTTTATCTGTAAATATAGTGCAATCACAAGCATACTCTTCGAAAATAGATACTTTAAAGTATTTATCTTTACAAGCTAATATCCATATGTATACTGTAAAACAATTTATTATTGAAAATGATGATGTTGGAATAGATAATTTTAAACTAGATGATGAAAGATTTTCTTTGGATATTAAAAAAGAAGATTTAACTGATACATCTAAGTATCATATTTATATTAAAACTGTTGATGACACTAAGGTGTCTAATTATGATAGTGTTGTGAAATAATTTTTTAGAATACTGATTATTTAACTAATAATAAATAGTAGTTATAAAATAACATCCAATATTTTCATAGCTAAACTAACTGCTTTAGCACGATGTGAGATTGATTTCTTAACTTCATCATCCAACACACCCAAAGTATCCTCATATCCAATAGGAGTAAACAATGGATCATATCCAAACCCACCCTCTCCTATTTCAGCGACACCTACTTCTCCATACATCCAACCATGTGTTGTATGTACTTCATTTTTATAAATCATTGCGATACATGCTGTATAGTATGCTTTTGATTTACTTAGATTTTTAGCTTTTAGATTTGAGGTTAGTTTTTCGTTGTTTTGCTTGTCTGTAGCATTTTCACCTGCATATCTAGCACTATAAATATTTGGTTCATTATTTAACTCTTCTACACTTATACCACTATCATCTGCTATTACTAAAAAATCGTTTTGATTTGGATACTTTAGTAATAACTCATCATATATAGTTCTTGCTTTTTTTATAGCGTTTCCTTTAAAGGTATTAGCATCTTCGATTATCTCGATATCCCCTAATAACTCTTTAAAGGTTTTTACATCATAAAGGGGTAAAAGCTTTTTAAATTCTTTTATTTTTCCTTTATTTCCTGATGCAATTACTACTGTCATTTTTATTCTGCTTGAGCTTGTGCTTCTTCTTGTGCAGCGTTTGCAGCTTGTACTTCATTTACTATTTGTGTTAAAGCAATAAGTCCCATATGGTAACCAAATGGTCCAAATCCAGTAACAACACCTGTACTAGCAGTTGCTGTTAAAGATTTTTGTCTAAATTCTTCTCTTTTATAAATATTTGAAATATGTACTTCAACTACTGGTAATCCAACAGCATTTAAAGCATCTGTAATTGCAATACTTGTATGAGAATAAGCAGCAGGATTTATAAGTATAGCATCAACTGTACCCATACATTCTTGAATTCTATCTACAATTTCACCTTCAAGGTTAGATTGAAAAAACTCTAATTCTGTTCCACTTTGTTCACCACTTGCTTTCATTTGATCATGAATTTGATCCATTGTCATTGGTCCGTATATATGTTGTTCTCTTGCACCTAGCATATTTAAATTTGGTCCTTGTATAACTGCAATTTTCATTTTTTTCCTTTATTAATAATAATTTTTGCTATAATATCAAAATATAACCTAAAAAAAGGAATACAATGCAGATATTACATGCAAACTGGCTTTTGACTTGTGATGAAAATTTTACTATTATTAAAAATGGAGCTATTGTATTTGATGAAAAAATAATACTTGTAGATTCTATAGAAAATGTAAAGAAAAAATATCCAATTGAAAATATAAAATACATGGGTGAAAATTCAGTTTTAATGCCTGGTCTTGTAAATACTCATGTTCACTTAGAGTTTTGCGCAAATAAAACAACTCTATCTTACGGTAACTTTGTACAATGGTTGTTTTCAGTCATACAAAACAGAGAAGAACTTATTGAAAAAGCTACTGAAGAACTTATTGATGCTGAATTAAAAAAGATGCTTCAAAATGGAACTACATCAATAGGAGCTATAAGTTCATATGGATTTGATATGAATTCATGTATAAAATCACCTTTAAATGTTGTTTATTTTACTGAAGCATTAGGTAGTAAAGCAGAGATGATAGATACACTATTTTTAGACTTTAAAGAGAAATTGAAAATATCTGAAGCAAATAAAAATAGTAGATTTATACCTGCTATTGCAATACACTCTCCATATTCTACACATCCCTTTCTAATAAGAGAAATACTAAATATTGCAAGAGAAAAAGAGATGGTTGTATCAACTCATTTTCAAGAAAGCGTTGCAGAAAACGATTGGCTAAATTATTCAAGTGGTGAGTTTGAGTACTTTTTTAAAGATATGCTAGACCAACATATTTCACTTACTAAACCAATTGCTTTTTTACATCAATTTAAAAATATTAAAAATCTTAGCTTTACTCACTGTGTACAAGCAAATAAAAAAGAACTAGCACAAATAAAAGAGCTTGGTGCATCTATAATTCACTGTCCAAATTCAAATAGACTTCTTAATAATAGCATTTTAAATCTATCATATATAGAAGATATTCCATTAGCTATGGGTACAGATGGTTTAAGTTCAAATCATACATTAAATATGTTTGAAGAGATAAGAAATGCCTTCTTTATGCATACAAATTTTAAGCCAAATATTTTAGCAAGAAAACTACTTCAGGCTGCTACAAATGGGGGAGCAAATACATTAGGGCTAAATACAGGTGCTTTAATAAAAAATAAAGATGCTGATATTATTTGCTTCAATCTTCCAGATACACTAAATAATCAAGAAGATTTACCAACAGCTATAATACTTCATACAAGCAAAGTAAATCATACATACATAAAGGGAAAAAATGAACTTCTTTAGAATAATATTCTTACCAATAACGGCACCAATAAAATTTATACAAAATCACTTTAAAGCAACACTTCTTGTATTGCTTTTAATATTTACATTTAAGAATGCTGATCCATCAGCAGTTGAAGTTGCTAACTTACAGCAAATAAATCTAACTGGAGCTATTATGGATGCTTCACTTATACTTGAAGATATAAATAAAGCAAAACAAGACACTAATATAAAAGGTGTTTTACTTGTAGTAAACTCTCCAGGAGGTGCAGTTGCTCCATCTGTTGAAATAGCATATGCGATAAAAGAACTAAATGAAATAAAACCTGTAGTTGCATATGCAAGTGGTATTATGGCAAGTGGCTCTTACTATGCTTCAATTTGGGCAGATACAATTATTGCAAATCCAGGTTCTATGGTTGGTAGTATTGGTGTAATTATGCAAAGTGTTGATGCTTCTGAACTTATGAGTAAAATTGGAGTTAAAACTCAAACTGTAAAAATAGGTGAATATAAAGAAGCAGGAACACCTACAAGAGCTTGGAATAAAAAAGAAACACAAGAACTAAATAAAGTTATTAAAAGTACATATGATATGTTTGTAAGTGATGTAGCAAATGCTAGAAAACTAAAAGTTTCAAATCATAAAGATTATGCAGATGCACACATTTTTACAGCTAGTCAAGCAAAAGAAGTAAGACTGATAGATGAAGTAGCAACTATATCTAAAGCTAAAACATTACTAGTTAAAAAGTCTAAAGTAACAAAAGCAGTATGGAATAAAAAAGATAAGATGGAAAAGTTTATGGAAAAAGTAATTTCAACTACGATTAGTCAAATAGGAATGAACACGACAACTAGACTAAGTGCATTTTAGTATAGCACTTACTCTAGATATAAAGGGAAGTTAGATATCTAACTCACCAATAAGGTTAATAAATTTGATAAAATCAAATGGCTTTAAAATATAGTCTTTTACATTTAATTCATCAGCACTTTTAAGATATTCAGGTTCAGTATGTGCAGACATAATTACACACGGAATATCAGAACCATCTTCTCTAATTTTTTTAATCATATCTATACCATTTAGTATAGGCATATTAATATCAGTTACAACTAATTGAATATCTGGATTATCTTTTAAAGCTTGTAATCCTTCTTCTCCATTGTTTGCTGTAACGAAATTTACCCCCAGTTTTGCTAGTGTATCACTTATAATTGTTATTAAATCTATTTCATCTTCAACAAATAATATTTTTATTTTTTTAAGCTTTGCAATTTTTTCTTGCATTTATTTTACCTTTTTCTTACGATTTAAGAAGTTCTTCTTTATGAACTACTGTTTCTATATCCATGATTACTAACATTTGATTATCTTCAAGTCTTACAAAACCTTTTAAATATTTTGATGGAATTGCAGAACCCATATTAGATACCGGAGATAAATAAGTGATATCAATTTTTTGAACATCATCAACTTTATCAACAACTATACCAATCATTCTATTATCATCAGTAATTACAGCAATAACTGCAGTGTTTTCATCATATATGAGTTCACCTGTGTTAAATTTGATTCTTACATCTAAAATTGGTACAACTTCACCTCTTAAATTAATAAGACCTTTTACCCAATCAGTAGTATTAGGTAGTCCTGTTATCATCTCTGGGTAAGTTAGAATTTCTCTAATCTTAGGCAATTCTATTGCATATTTCATTTCTCCTAAGATAAATGTCATATACTCACTAGGGTTTGTGCTATTAATAACTTGTTCTTCAACTGCCATAGTTATTCCTTTTTTTAGATACTTAATACTTGTATTATATCTTCTCTTAGCTTAATATTTTTTGTTTTTCTATGATTCTACACTCAAATTTGTATTTTGAAGTTTCTAAATTTACCATATTGTCAATTTTTTGTAAGTTTATATCTATTATCTTGTTATTTTTTGTAACTTGAACTAATCCTATTTTATCTTTTTTGCTAGGTTCATTTATTTTAAAGTTGTTTTTTAAAAGATTCGCTTTGTTTTCATTGATAGTAATAATACTTTTAAAAGTTTGATTCAAGCTTTGTTTTACTTGATTTATATTTCTTTGTATAAACTCAAATCTATTTTCAAGTGAGTGTTGAGAAAATGATTTTTTAAGATTATTTACTTCAATAGATTTATTACTTAATATTCTTTTATAAGTATTATTAAATTCATTTATCAAACTATCGTTTAACTGTCTTAAATCATTTATATTAGGTGTTGATATTTCAATTGCATTTGAAGGAGTACTAGCTCTGACATCAGCAACTAAGTCTGTGATTACAAAATCACTTTCATGACCTACTGCACTTATAATTGGTGTTTTAGTATTATAAATTGCATCTGCTACTATCTCTTCGTTGAATGCCCAAAGGTCTTCAATACTTCCACCACCCCTACCTACTATTATGATATTAGATTCATCAATATTTTGTGCTAATCTATCTGCTATTTGAATAGAGTTTACTATAGAATTTTTGGCATCACTTCCTTGCACTAAAGATGGAATTAAAATCATTTTTGAAAGTGGATATCTATTATCTAAAATCTTTTTCATGTCTTGTATTGCTGCACCTGTATTTGATGTGATTACATAGATATTTTTAGGATATAGGGGAAGTTCTTTTTTTAAGGCTTTATTAAAATAACCTTTTATTTGTAGTTTTGTTTTTAGTTGTTCATATGCTAAAGCTAAAGCTCCAACACCACTTGGTTCAATTTTAGAACATAGAAGTTGATATGTACCTCTTGGAGAATACACTGTAATATTTCCACTTATTACTATCTTTGATCCTACTTCAAGTCTAAACTTTAAATATTGAGCATTTCCTCTAAACATAACACAAGAGATAGTTGATTTTGCATCTTTTATAGAAAAATAAATATGTCCACTATTATGATAAGTTAAATTAGAAATTTCACCTTCAACCCAAACAGAAGAAAATGTAGTTTCTAAGAGTCCATTTATTTGTAGGTTTAGTTCATTTACACTAATTGGAGAATTCAAATATTTACTTTGCTATTTTACGAGCTATAAAAGTAGTTGACATATCTAAAGAATAACCTTTTACAAATATTGGTTCTAAACCAACACTTTTAAGCTCTTCTTTCATTTGTTCAGTTGTAATAAATGCTTCAATTGATTCAGGTAAATAAGTATATGCATCTCTACTTCCTGAAACCAATCCCCCAATTATAGGCATAATATTATTCATATAGAACTTTGTAAGTTTTGCAGTTAGAGTATCTTTATCATTTTTAGTAAATTCTAATATAACCATAAGACCATTTGGTTTTAAGACTCTTGCAAATTCTTCTAAACCTTCTTTTCTTTTTACAACATTTCTAATTCCATAAGATATAGAAATTATATCAGTAGATTCATTTTCTAAAGGCATATCTTCCGCACCAGCTTCTATAAATACACCATCTTCAATTTTAGTTTTACCAACTTCCATCATACCAACACTTGGATCAACACCAACTATTTTATCTAATTCTATACTATTTTTCTTTGCAATTTTTTTCCAGTCAATCATCAAGTCACCAGTACCACAAGCAACATCAACAATAGTATCTATGGAGGGTCTTCCATATAATGAAAAAGCCATATTACAAGCTTTATTTCTCCAAGTTTTATCTATTCCCATACTTAAAATTCTATTTGCCAAATCATATGTTTTAGCAATCTTATTAAACATAGTTATTATATCTTCTTGTTTTGTATCCATTTTATATTCTTTCCCTTTTATAATAAATATTTTGTAACTACTAATCCAATAATAAATCCAATATTTATTCCAACTAAAACTTTCATAGTATTTAGTTTGCTATCCATTTTTGGTATTGTTATTAGTATTTGTTTTTGTTCTTTTAGTGTTTCTTCAAAAAGCTTTGTTGCTTTTTCACTATTTGCTAGAAGAGCTGTTAGACTAAGCTCTGCAAGCTCTAATCTATCAGCAATCTCTTTTGCTTGTTTTAAACTCATATCTGCCATTACTTTATATCAATCCATCTATCAAGTTGCATAAAGATTGGATTTAAAGTTGTCAATACATAATCCTTAGCTTCATTTTGAATTCTTCTAAAAAATAAGAATTTTCTTGCACTTTCAACATCACCTAAGTTTTTAGCTTCTATCGCTTTTGCTGCAAAATCTGTATTATTATAAGCCATTTCCCAAACTGTACTTCCAAGATATCGGCTCATTGTGATTACTTTGTCATTTTTAACAGCAAAGTATTTAGGGTCTTTTACAAAATCTGTTATTGTAGAATTACTACCTAAATATTTATGTCCAAAAAAGTTTATAAATTGTTCTTCAAGATATTCATGGTCTGTTGATATAGCTCTATTTAATGCAAAAAATAAATTATCTTGAGAGTTATTTTCAATTTTTTTAAGCTTTTTCATAGTTGCTATTGCATTTTTACCATCAAGTTCACCATCGCCCATAGGAACTATCCACTTTACATTTCCAAATGTTCCTACTTTTGATATTTCATCTAGTACAAGTGATGATGTTTTATTTCCACCAACATCAACTATAACTTCATGGTTATCATCCATAAGTATAAGCTCATCAAGATCTTTTAGTTTGTTTGTACTTAGCATTCTTTTGTTTACTATATCTGTTCTATTAAAACTTTGAGAATCGTTGTTCTCATCATCTATTTCAATATATGTTATTTTTTTACCATGTTTTTTATAAAGATATGGAGCAATAACTTGCATTGCAACTGTTGATTTTCCAACACCACCTTTAGTTTGTGGGATAATTATCATTTAACTTCCTTGTAGAACTTTTCGATATTTTTATATAATTTTTAAGATTTTATCTAATTTATGATTTGGTTTAGTTTATTACTTTAGTTAATAATTGTTTGGGATAATACTTCTGCTTTATTATCATATAATTTTAACTTAAATGCATTACTTGCTTGACCATCTTCATCGATATCTATAATAGCAATTTGAAGTATAGCTTTACAGTTATTTGGTACATTAAAATGTCCACCTAAACCTGTAAGTGCTTTTTTGATTGGAACATCGCTTTCCATACCTATTACATTGTCTCTACACCCAGTCATACCGATATCTGTAACATAATATGTACCATCACTTATTTCAGCATCATCAGTTCCTATATGGGTATGTGTACCACATATAGCAGAAACTTTACCTTGTAATAATTTCATCATAACTCTTTTTTCAGCAGTAGCTTCCGCATGAAAATCTATAAATATATGTTTAATACCATCAATTTTAAGTTTTTCTACAAGCTCAACAGCATGAGTAAATGGATTTAAAACTTGTGGCATACAAAATAATCCCATAAGATTTACGACTGCAAGTTTTTCATATCCTATTTGGACAACCTTTACTCCACTACCTTGAATCCCAACTGGGTAATTATCTGGTCTTAATACATCTTTTGTTTCAAGAAGTACCAACATATCTTTTTTCTTATCCCAAGAGTGATTACCGCCTGTTATTAGATTGATTCCATATTTAAAAAGTTCATCTGCATTTTTAATAGTTAGACCAAAACCATGACTTGCATTTTCACCATTTGCTATAACAAAATCAATATTATGTTTTTGTATTAAGTTCTCTAAATTGTGTTGTATTATTTTTCTACCAGGCCTACCAACAATATCCCCTATAAATGCTATTCTCAATTTTTCTTCTTTTCTTTTAGTTCTTTTTTTGTTTTTAATATATTACGAATAAGTAATCCTATAAAAAACACCGCAATTATACCATTTATACTTGCATTTACAAAGTCATTTTCCATAAAAAACATATATGCCAAATATGTAAATACACCAGATATGATTAAGCACATATTATATTGCTTTTATTTCATTTGTACAGCATATAGCTGAAGAGAATGCCCATTGGAAATTATATCCACCAAGCTCTCCTGTCACATCTACTACTTCACCTATAAAATATAAATCTTTTTGTAGTTTACTTTGAAATGAATTTGTTAATTCATTTGTATTTATTCCACCTTTTGTAACTTCAGCTTTTGTATATCCAAAATTTCCAGCAGGTGACATAGCATAGTTATGTACATCTATATCATTTGCTTTAATTGCTGCTCTTACTCTTTTTGGCAAATATGAATTTTTAGAAGGTAAGAAGTCTATAGTAAAATTACCTTTTTGCCAATATAAAGATGTAGATAAAATTACTGGTCCACTACAACCTTTATGAGTAAAAAGCATTTTTCCTTCTAGTATTTTTATATCTTGGTTTTTATTTGAAATAGTAATTTTAGCATCAACTGATAAACCACTAAGTTCTTTGAACCAAAACTGATCTTTTTGTACGGTAAAGCCAACAAGTGCTGGATTTAGTTTATTTATACTATGTCCAAAAAACTTAGCACAAGTAAAGCCAATATCACTAGCACCCAAACTAGCATAAGACAGTCCACCACTAGCAATAATAAGTTTTTTTGCTTGTAGTGTACCTTTATTTGTTTTTATTACATAGTGTTTATCGTAGCTTATATCACTTACTTTTGTATCTAATTTTAATGTACAATGTGAAATAAGAGATGAAAACATATTTAATACATCTTCAGAGGAGTTACAGAAATATGTACCTTTTACAATTTTAGGGTTTATTTTTGGTTTTACATTATTTGAAGATAAGAATTTTAGTAAGTCTTTGTTTGAAAAAGTAGTTAGTGTTTCTTTTATAAAAGCTTTATCGCCTAAATAGTATGACTCATCAAGGTATTCATTTGTGATATTACATTTACTACCACCACTTATTTTAATCTTTTCACCAATTTTACTATTTGAATCTACTATACAAACTTTATGATTATATAGTTGAGAAGCAGCCATAATACCACTTGCTCCTGCACCTAATACAAGAACATCATACATAAAATAAATACTTAGTAATATGCTCTTACAATTGTCCCTTTATTGTGAGACTTTGATGTAATAGTATAGTTTGTTGGAAATATATTTAGTTTAGTTTTTGAATTTTGATTTATGAACCATATTGTTTCTTCAACTCTTTTACTTGATAGTCCAACATCTGCAAATTTTTCTAGTCTATCTATAATTGAAGGTGTAACATTTAGTTTCGTTAATACATCTAAATTTTTCTTAAATTTTTTCAAATATAAAAAGTCTTCATTTGACAAAAGACCAATAACTTCAAAATATTTTGCATCTTTATTTTTATTCAAAAATGAAAGTATATCTTTTGCACAAGTGCTACTTAGTTGGTCATCATTTGTTTTCATATCGTAACATTTTGCTACATTGAATTTATTTACGTTAAAACTATTTGTTGATACTAATTTTGTTACTATGGTTGTATCTTTTACAACTTGAATATCTTTTACGATTTTTGTATTTACAATAGTTTTAACTTTTTGATTTTTAAGTTTTGCATTTAAATTTTCAATTTGATTTATTAGCTCTTGTGTATTATTAAAAGGTATATTACTTTTTAAAGTGTATTCATCTTGCGTAGCATATGATAAATCATCAAAGTTAATAGTTGATTTTTGTTTGTAGTTGTTTTTAAAATCATCTTTAGAAATGATTTCGTAGCTAGTATAGAAATAAATTCCTACGCTAAAGAGAATAGCTGTCAATGCAGCTAAAGTATATGTAAGGTAACTATGAGCTTCATTTTTATTTATATTTTCACTCACAATTATTTTCCTTGTCTACCTCTTGAACCGCCTCTTGAACCGCCTCTTGAACCACCGTCTCTGCTTCTTCCTCCGCCAGAACCACCTCGTCCGCCTCTGAAGTTTCCACCTCGTCCGCCTCTTCTGTTTCTTCCTCCGCCGTTTCCACCTCTATCATTTTTCATTCTTTCTAGTAAAAATTCAATATCTTTTTGAGATTTACCGATATTATTCTTACCTTTAACTTTTTGTTGATTAGCTAAAATTGTAGCAAGTTTATATGCAATAGTAGATAAATCAAACTCTTCTTTTAAAGAATCAATTAAATCACAAACAGCATCATCTATATGTTGACCTTTGATTTGATTTATGAAACCATCTTGGTTTTTGTTTTTAACATCATCAATTGTAGGGATGATTTTAGCTTCCATTTTAGCACCAACATCAGCTTGAATTTTCTTTAATGATCTAAATTCACTAGGAGTTACAATAGAAACAGCAACGCCAGTTTTACCACCTCTTCCTGTTCTTCCTATTCTATGTACATAAGGCTCAGCATCAAATGGTAACTGGTAGTTAAATACGTGAGATATATTTTTAACATCGAGCCCACGAGCAGCAACATCAGTTGCAACAAGTACTTCAATAGCATCAGCTTTAAATGATCTAATTACTTCTTCTCTTTGTCTTTGCTCCATATCTCCATGAAGACCTTTTGCACTATAACCTTGAGATACAAGGTAAGTTGCTAATCTATCAACATCTCTTTTCATTTTACAGAACACGATTGATTTAGAAGGGTTTTTAAAATCAAAAAGTCTCATTAAAGCATCATCTCTTTCATATTCTTCTACAACATAGTATGACTGAGTAATATTTTCATTTGTGATATCTTTTTTAGCAATTGAAACATGCTTAGGATCTTTAAGAATCTTTTCTGCAAGTTTTTTAATTGGTGCCGGCATAGTTGCAGAGAATAATAATGTTTGTCTATCTTTAGGAACAAACTTGAAAATATTTTTAATATCTTCTAGGAATCCCATATCTAACATCTCATCGGCTTCATCTAAAATTACGAACTTTGGAGATATTTGGATTTGGTTATTTTTAAGTAAGTCTAAAAGTCTACCTGGAGTTGCTACAACGATTGAAGCACTTTGTATATGCTTAATTTGTCTTGAATATGATGTTCCACCATAAACTGTTGCTGTTTTGATATTTAAGTATTTTCCAAACTTAAATAATTCATCAGAAACTTGCATTGCAAGTTCTCTTGTAGGACAGATAACTAGAGTTTCAACTGTACCATCACATTTCATTTTGTTTAAAACTGGTAATCCAAACGCTGCTGTTTTTCCTGTACCTGTTTGTGCTTGTGCAATGATATCATTACCTTCAAGAATAATTGGTATAGCATCAGCTTGTACTGGACTTGGTTCTGCAAAACCTGCTTTATTTATAGCTTGGTTAAGCTCATCTTTAAGATTAAAATCTTCAAATTTCATATTTTTTCCTTTTTATACTGAACTGTGTAATAGAAAAGTATAAATTTAAAATTTAAATTTTGAAAGATTTATATTCGAATTTAGGAGGTAAGTTCTTTTCATTCTTCTATTGTGTTATTCAGATTAATCGCATTTTAGCTAAGTTATACTTAATATTAGATATAATTATCTCATTACA
This sequence comes from Arcobacter sp., assembly GCA_015663165.1. GTDB lineage: Bacteria > Campylobacterota > Campylobacteria > Campylobacterales > Arcobacteraceae > CAIJNA01. Next base: position 14,485 of record DQSS01000313.1, read on the forward strand.
TGATAAAGGGATACTTCATGATACTTAATCAACTATCAATAACAGACCAATTTAAATCATTTTGTACACACAATCATATTACAGATATGGGAAAGGCAATTGAATACTTTGCTGTTTTTGGTGGAATAAAAATTGCTGCTAGAATTGAACAACCAATAGAAGAGCAAATAGAAGATAAGATATTTGCCAAATATAAATACTTACGAAATGATATAGGTGAAATAACAATGGGGAATAATGAACACCATGCTATTTTATCTGCAATTGCCCAAGGTGATAGAAGAACAAATTCTGCTTTTAGAAAACTAAAAATATCATTCAACGATGGAATTGAAGCAGTTGATAAACAATGTTCAAGAAGAATGTTAAAGCTTGAAAAATCAAGATTTGCATTAGCAAATCAAGAGTTCAACGAAGCAATTTCAGAAAAACTATTTTTCACTACTCCATTTGCACATTTTTGGTTTGCATTTGTATCTCCTGTATTTAAAGGTATAAGAGATGGAAACTTTGAAGAAGCATTAAAAGCTTGGGAAAATAACAAAGCAGAATTTACATCAACTGTATTTAATCAACTAAGCCATGAAGTTCTAAAAAATGTAATAGCAAAAAGTGATGATAGAATTGTAAATATAGGAAGATATTGGGATGAAAAAATTTCAATAGATTTAATAGCAACGACAAAAGAAAATAAACTTATACTAGGATCTACAAAATTTACGAACTCTAAAGTTAAAAAAAGTGAATTAACAAAACTTAAAGAGATAGCAAAACAACTAAATTTAGAAGTTGATACTTATGTATTATTTTCTAAAAAAGGTTTTTCAAATGAACTTAAATCTTTAAAAGGTGAAAACCTAAAGCTATTAACACCTAGAAATTTTTCTGTTATTTCTCAATAGTTAGTTTACGTTAGCACAAGCAATTGGTGCTTCTAAAGATGTTTCATTTTGAACATAATCATATAAGAAAAAAGAATTTCTATATTTATCTGCTTGAAAGCCTCTAACATACTTATCATTTGCTACAGGATATACAGAACTTATTTTTGATGTTGCTTTATCCTTATCTAATGCATTTGTACCTATCCATACTATAAAAGCATCGTTTGTGCAAACAATAACTTTTACTAATTTTAAAGACCCATCTAGGGTATCAAAATTTGGTATAGTTACACCCAGTTTTAGCCTTAATTTTTCCTCTTCAGATGGAGTCATAGAATGACTAATAGCAAGATATTTTCCATGAACTGCGTGATATAATATCTCACCTCGAATAATACTTTTTATAAGAGTTATTCCCTCAACTGTTTTACTTTTTCTGATATATTTATCATATTGAGGTACTGCAACCCCCAGCAAGAACAGCTATAATAGCTACAACTATCATCATTTCAACTAATGTAAATGCTTTTTTATTAGCAATATTTCATTATCCTAGAACTTTATCCAAAGTATATTTCATATCTTCATCTAAGTCTTTCATATTTGACCTCATCCAGTTTAAATATCCAGAATCTTCTTTTGCAACTTCTGCTACTTTTCGACCTTTATGTTTGCCAAACTTAAACTCTTGAATCAGTACAGGTGTTTTTGTAAGTTCACATAGTTTTTGCATAGGATTATACTCTGGGTATTCTTCCATAACTCTTTTTACTAACTTAGATAAAAATAGTTTCATTACAAGAACATCACCTATTGCATCGTGTGCTTTTATAGTTATACCTAATGTACTAGCTTCTGCTTCTTCTACTTTATATAAATCAAGAGCATATCGTAAATATTGAAGTCTATGATAAGGCATATCGGGGTATAGATGCTTAGCACATCTTAAAGTATCTATTAAAGAATAGTTATTTACAAACCCTTCTTTTTCTAACATAGTTAAATCAAAATTTATATTATGCGCTATTAAATAATTTGACACCGAATTTAATTCTAAAATTTTACGATAGCAAGATGTTTGTATAAAAGGAACTTTTCCTTCTAGTTGAGTAGGTACTATATTATGAACTTCCATTGCTTCTATTTTAATAGCTACTTCACAAGAACACATCTCATCATAAACTTCAATATCTGTTTTACTATTTACAACCATCGCTCCAATTTGAATAATTCTATCTTCAGCTGAAGCTCCTGTTGTTTCTGTATCAAATAATACATATTTTGCCATTTAATTTATCCTTTTAAATATCTGGTATTTCTACAATTGGTTGATCAAAATCTACTGGTATATCTATATGAGTTTCTTCAAATTCAGCTGGTATATCAATATGTGTAGCAACTTCAACATCTGAAACACTATCATATGTAGTAACAACAGGTGCTGCACCATGAGGAGCATCTTTATCTACAAATTTAGTAAGCTCTTTATGGAAGTCCAGTTTAACTGTACCTGTTGGTCCATTTCTTTGCTTTCCAATTATAATTTCTGCTTCTTCTATTGGTTTATCTATAAAGGCACTTTTATAGTCTTCACCCTTATCTTTTGATTCTTTTTCTTTTCTTTGCTCATCTCTTTCTTTATATACATCATCTCTATATACAAACATAATAATATCAGCATCCTGTTCAATAGAACCAGACTCCCTAATATCACTAAGCATTGGTCTTTTATCTGGTCTTGCTTCAAGCCCTCTATTTAGCTGAGAAAGTGCTAAAATAGGAACATCCATTTCTCTTGCTAAAAGCTTAAGACCCCTTGATATTTCAGATACTTCTTCATGTCTTGCTTTATTTCCTGTACCTTGCATAAGTTGAAGATAATCTATTATTATCATCTTTACATTATTTTGTGGGTTTCCTGCAATTTTTCTAACCCTTGCTCTTAGTTGATTTATATTAACTGAACCACCATCATCTACAAATAGCTTTTTTGTATTTAAGTCTTCAAAGGCTTGTGTTACTTGACTCCATTGTTTATCATCTAAGTCACCTTTTCTTACATTTTGTAAAGGTATTCTAGTCTTAGATGATATCAATCTCATCATAAGTTGTTCTGCTGGCATCTCTAAAGAAAAGAATATAACTCCCGCTCCATTTTCAATATTTTGTAATGCTGTATTTAATACAAAAGATGTTTTTCCCATAGCTGGACGTGCCGCAATAATAACTAAATCACCAGCATTAAACCCAGTAGTTTTACGGTCAAGTGCATCAAATCCTGTAGTTTCTCCTATTAAGTATGCATTTCCTTGGGCTTTCATCTTTTCCATATGTACTAAAGTATCTGTTGTGATTTTATACATATCTTTAAGTTCACTACTAGCACTATCTGTAGTTATCTTATATAAAGCATTTTGTACATAATCAATAGCTTCAGCAGCTGGTAATTCTTCTTCTATTGTTACTTTCTTAATTTGAGTTGCTAATCCTATTAGTTCTCTCTTAACTGATGAATCTTTTATCTCTTTTGCATAAGCCATTGTATTAGTAATAGCGTTTGCAGATAATATTTCAATAAGTATAGAATCATCTACATCTTTTTGATCTACTCTTTTTCTAATAAACTCTTCATCTATAGGTAAATCTTGTGAATTTAAAAGTTCCATAATTTCAAATACTTTTTTATGCGCAGGCAAATAAAAGTCTTTTGGTTTTAAAACTCCAAGCAAATCTTCTATAATTTCTGGATTAAAAAGTATTGAGCTTAGTACTGCTCTTTCAATATTCAGTGCATAAATGTTATCCATATTAGTCCTCTTGATTTAGTATTTCGTTTATTACTTTTGATGAATCATGGCTTTTATTATCACCCATAAAAGGTAAAAAAGGTGTACTTAGTGTTCTTTTAATCATACCAAAAATCCCTTGACTTAAGTTCTTAACCGTATGTGTTGTAAAACTTTGTTCATCTAAAGTACCATCTATATCTATATTTGTAACAAAATTTCCATTTTCACCAACGACAATATATCCAAGTATTGGTATATGCTTGATAAATTTCGAATAATCTTTTAGAAATATTGCATCAACTTTAAAATTTACAGTTTTTTTATTTGTATTAACTACTCCATATCCTCTAAAATCAGTAAGATTACTTTTTGTATAAATATCAGTTAAATACAAATTCTTATTTTCTATATTATACACAAAATCAACATGACCTTTTTTAATATAATACTTACTTGCATCAAAAGATGTTTCTCCCATTCTTAGAAGTATAGGAAGTGCAAGGAGTGGATTTATAATAGCAGGAGTTGTATTTATAAACGTTATTAAGTTATTTAAGACTCTAACATCAACTATGTATGTTTTGTTAAACTTAAGTCCCCCTACAAAGTTATGCTTATCTCCTTGGATGGATAAGTCAATGCTACCATCTTTAAATACTGTTTTATTAGCAAGCTTATTTATAAAATCTTCACTTAGCTTTTTAGCATCTATATATATTTTATCGCTCTTTATCAATATGTTAATCTTTGATTTTTCATTTCTTGGTTGTAATTCTAGAATCATCTCATCTTTATGTGCCATAAAAATACTATAGTCTGTATTTAAAACTCTATTTTCATATTCTATTGAACTTTTGTGTATAACGATTTGTGTTTTTGGAAAATAAAATTTTGATTTTTCTTTTATCTTTTGTTTATCTTCATTTGAAAATAACTTATCATCAACTTTAATATTTAAATTACTAAGTAATATATTTGTATTTTCAAAATTATTAGAAGAATATAAATCAATCTTAGAGTTGATATTCCATGTTTTTATTTTCAGAAATTTAAAATGTACTAATATTTTGTTGAACTTACCTATGTGTAATACATTTGTATTATCTTTTTTATTATACTCAAAATCAAATTCATTTATATATAATTTAAACCCATCACTATACTTAGCAGTAAAATCAAAGTTCCTTATGTTTAAATCTATAATATTTTTATATTTATATTTATTTATTAAGAAGTTACCATTGATTGATTTTTGGTTTAAATCTATAGTATTACTTAAGGTAAAAGTATTATTCTCATCATCTTTTATTACTGTATTAAAATATACTTTATCATTCTTATAAAATACATTTGTATTTGAGAATACTAAATTTTGATTTTGTATGTTTATATTGTCATTTGAAAATAAGTTTATTTCAATATCTTTTTTAAAGTCAATATTTAAATCAAATATTTCATCTTTTAATATTATGTTATTTTCAAAATTATAATACTGGACAAGTATAGTTCCAGAAGAAGTATTATTATCTTGGTTAACTATTTGATTTATTTTAAATAAATTTTTATCTTCATCTTCTATATTTGAATTTATGTTTATAATTTTATCATTTAATGTTAGTTCTAAATCACTTAACTTATATATTTTATCAAATGCATTTAGCTTAATTTTTTGAGATTTTATTTTTAATATCTCTTTTTCAAAAACTATATGTAATTTTTTAGATTTTAATTTAAAGTCATCATATTTAAATACTGCATTATCAATAGTAAAATCAAGGTTTGTGTGAATCTCTTGATTTACTAAAGACAATATAAGTTCTAAAGATATATCATTGCTTCCTTCTACTTGACTTATTGGTATATCAAAACCATAATACGAAATAATATCTAATAACTTATCATTTAAAAAATGCTTTGTTTTTAAATTTAGTTCTAGTATGGGATGTGAAGATATTGATTTTATTTTCACCGTTGTTCCATCTAACTTGATATTGTTCATATGTGGATTTAAAAATGTAAGAGATAAAGTATCATCAACAAAATCTAAATAAACTTTTGAAGCAACAATATCAGGTAAATTAGAATCATAATTAAAATAAACATTATTTGCAATTAGTTCTTTTTTATTTGATGATATTATTTTCTTGATTTCTTCATAGCTTAGAATTGTATTTGCTTGTAATGTAATACCTAAGCTTTGATAATTAAATTTATTTATATTTATTTTATATTTGTCTTCATATTTTTCTACAGATATTTTGATATCATCAATCTTATCTTGGCTTGCTACTTTTAAATCTTTTATATGTAAAATTAGTTCTTTATCATATTTTAAATACAATTGCGAAATACTAATATCATTATAAGAAAGATTAAATAAAGTGATTCCATACATCAAAGATGCAATAAATAAAATAACAATAAAAAATATAGCTTTTAATAAAAAGATGCTTGCTTTTAACACTATTGATATTTTCCTTATTTTAACTATTATTTTCTCATATTACTTTACATTAACTGTAGATTCAAAAAGGGTATTATTTATACCAAAAGGCTCTACAAACTATATTATAGCATATTTAGATAAAAAAAATTATAGTCTTAATATTATGGATAAATGGCTGATAAAATCTTTTGGATATCCACAAAGTGGTTGGATTGATTTAAAAGATACAAAGATGACTAAGTATGACTTTTTATATAAACTTACAAAATCAAAAGCTGCATTGATAAATATCACACTTATACCTGGGGAAACTTATTATTTTTTCTTAAAAGAATTAAGTAATAAACTGAAAATAAAAGAAAAACTTCTTTTTGATACATATAATAGTCTTGCATACAAACAAGATGGAAATATCATATCTCAAACTTACTTTTTACCAATTGGAATGAGTGCAAATGACACTATTAAATACCTATTTGAATATACAAATAATCAATACAAAAAATATTCAATGAAAATATACAACAATTATAATAAAGAAAATTGGTATAAATACATAAGAATAGCATCTATTATTCAAAAAGAATCAGCTTCAAAAAAAGAGATGCCAAAAATTGCAAGTGTTATTTATAACAGACTTGCTGAAAATATGAAGCTTCGAATGGATGGAACTTTAAATTACGCAGAATTTTCGCATACTAAGATAACTAGCAAAATGATTAGAAACAACAAAACAACATACAACACATATAAATATAAAGGTATTCCTAAAGATCCAATATGTGCTGTTGAGTTTAGTTCAATAAAAGCTGCAATTCATCCTTTAAAAACTGAGTATCTATATTTTGTAAAATCCAAAGATGGAACTGGTCATATATTTTCAAAAACATATACGTCACATAAAAAATATATTAAAAAAATACAAAAATATAATAAGCAAAAAAAGTATAAAAAGAAAAAGCTTTTAAAAAAGAAGAAAAGAGTATATAAACCTAAAAAGAAAAATACAAAAGACCTCTGGAAATCTGTATATTGATAATTAGAAAAAGTTACAAAAAGTTACAAAAAACAATACTAGAATCCATTATATTTTAATAATTATACATTTTGTATCAAAAAGAAACATCATATTATTTATTTTACAATTTTATCAGTGCATAAAACACTCTAAAATCAAATTCTTGCTAAACTCAAAGTTATAATAATAAATAAGGAATAAATATGTCAAAAATCATATGGTCAAAAATTGATGAAGCTCCAGCTTTAGCAACTTACTCGCTTTTACCAATCGTAAATGCATTTACAAACGCTGCAGGTGTTGAAGTTGTAACTTCTGATATCTCTTTAGCAGGTAGAGTTTTATCTGCAATGGGTTTAGCAAAAGATGAATTATCTGAATTAGGTAAAGTAGTTTTACAAGATGATGGAAATATTATCAAACTTCCAAATATCTCTGCTTCTGTTGGTCAATTAAAAGATTGTATTGCTGAACTTCAGGGTCAAGGACATGATATCCCTAACTATCCTGAAAACCCAGCTAATGATTCTGAAAAAGAAATCCAAGCTAAATATTCTACATGTCTAGGTTCAGCTGTTAACCCAGTATTAAGAGAAGGGAACTCAGACAGAAGAGCTGCTGTTGCAGTTAAGAAATTTGCACAAAATAATCCTCATAAACTAAGAGCATTCCCTGAGAATCCTAAATCATATGTTGCACATATGGAAGGTAATGGAGATTTCTTTGGAAACGAAAAATCTGTAACTATTGAGAAAAATCAAAAAGTTACTATTGCACTTAATGGTAAAGAATTAACAACTATTGATGGTATTGCAGGTGAAATACTTGATGGTACATATATGTCAATTTCTGCATTAAATAACTTTTATGCAAAAACAATTGAAGATGCTAAATCAAATGATGTTTTATGGTCATTACACCTTAAAGCTACAATGATGAAAATATCTGATCCAATTATGTTTGGTTATGGTTTCAAAGCATTTTTCCCAGAAGTATTCGCTAAATATGCAGATACTTTTGCTTCATTAAATGTAGATGCAAATCAAGGTATGTCAGATTTAGAAAAGAAAATTTCTGGTCATCCTGATGAAGCTGCTATTAAAGCTGCATTTCAAGGTGTAGTAGAAGCTGATTCTCCTGCGATTGCGATGGTTGATTCTGATAAAGGAACAACTAACTTTAATGCATCAAATGATGTAATTATTGATGCTTCTATGCCAGTAGTGGTAAGAGAAGGTGGTAAACAATGGGATAGAACTGGTGCTGCTGTTGAATGTGTAGCTGTTATTCCTGATTCTACTTATGGTATGTTCCATGCTGAAATGTTAGCTGATTGTGTTAAAAATGGTCAATATGATGTAACAACTATGGGTACAGTGCAAAATATCGGTCTTATGGCTCAAAAAGCTGAAGAATATGGTTCTCACCCAACAACATTTGAATTAGCTGAAGCTGGTACAGTTACTGTTACAGGTGAAGATGGTATTCTTATGAGTTTTGAATGTGAAGCTGGTGATATTTGGAGAATGTCTAGAACTAAAGATATTCCAATTAGAGACTGGGTTAGATTAACTGTAGAAAGATCAGGACTTGAAAAAGTTCCTACAATTTTCTGGTTAGATAATACTAGAGCTCACGATATTGAAATCAAGAAAAAAGTTGATGCTTATCTTGCTGAATTTGATACTGCTGGTTTAGATATTCAATTTATGAATGTTACTGATGCGACTAGATTTACAAATGCTAGAGTAAGAGAAGGTAAAGTTACTATTGCAGTTACAGGAAATGTTCTTAGAGATCACCTTACAGATATGTACCCAATTTTAGAGCTTGGAACATCTGCAAAAATGTTATCAATCGTTCCATTAATTGCTGGTGGTGGATTGTATGAAACTGGTGCTGGTGGATCTGCTCCTAAACATGTTGATCAATTCTTAAAAGAGGGTCACTTAAGATGGGATTCGCTTGGTGAAATTCTTGCACTTGCTGAATCTTTAAGATTCTTAGGTAACAAACATTCAGATGCTAAATTAACTGCACTTACTGCTGCTCTTGATATTGCAAATGATGCATACCTTGATAACAATAAAGAGCCATCAAGAAAATGTGGAGAGCCAGATAATAAAGCTTCTCACTTTTTTGTAGCACAATATTGGGCTAAAGCATTAGCCCAAGGTGAAAATGCTGAATTAGCTGCTAAATTTGCACCAGTTGCGAAAGCATTAGTTGATAATGAAGCAACAATTATTTCTGAGTTATTGGCTGTTGAAGGTAAAGCTCAAGATATCGGTGGTTACTTCAATCCAGATGAAGCTAAAGCTGAAGCTGCGATGAGACCATCTGCAACATTAAATAATATTATTAATAGTATATAATTTAATTTCAAAATATAAAAAGTAACCAATTGGTTACTTTTTTAGGTTATAATTAAAAATAAAATTGCTATTTTATAGCAGTTTTATTTTTAGTTTTAACACTAAGAAGTTTTAAAACTATTTAAAACACCCTAAAGATATTTAAAATATCCATACTCATTTAAAGGAATACAATATGGCGAAAGGAAAAAAAGTAACAGTAATTGGAACTGGTAATTTTGGATCAACAGTAGCATTTATACTTGCAACAAGTGGTTCATGCCACAATATAATCTTAAGAGGAAGAAACTATGATGTAGCTAAAGGTAAAGCACTTGATATGTCACAAGCTGCAAATGCAGGAAGAAAACACTCAATAGTTAGAGCTGGTAAAGATGCTGAATCTATGCAAGATAGTGATATAGTTGTTATCACTGCAGGTGCTCCTAGAACACCAGGTATGAATAGAGATGACTTACTTCTGAAAAATGCAGAAATTGTAAGAGGATATGCAAGAGAGATAAAAGAACATGCTCCTGATTCAATTGTTATTGTTGTATCAAACCCTCTTGATGCTATGACTTATGTTGTACTAAAAGAGACAGGATTCCCAAGGGAAAGAGTTCTTGGAATGGCTGGTATTTTAGATAGTGCTAGAATGGCTCACTTTATTTATGAAAAACTTGGATATGGTGCAGGTCAAATAAGAGCAACTGTTATGGGTGGACATGGTGATACTATGGTTCCACTTCCTAAATTCACAACAATTGCGGGTGTTCCTTTAGATGATTTACTTGATTCTGAAGAGATTGGGGAGATTGTAAAACTTACTAAAAATGGTGGAGCACAAATTGTAAACTTGCTTGGTGATGGAAGTGCATATTATGCACCTGCAAAATCAACTGCTGTTATGGTAGATGCAATACTGGGAGATACTAAACAAATACATTCTTGTGCTGTATCTTTACAAGGTGAGTATGGTTATGAAAATATAGTTTCAGGAGTACCTTCTATGATTGGTGCAGGTGGAGTTGAAAAAATCATTGAAATGACACTAAAACCTTTACAAAAAGAAAGATTTAAAAATTCTGTAGGATCTGTAAGAGAACTTATTGATTCTTTATACGATTTAAATTTCTTTGATGATGAAAAACCATCACAAGAGAAGTAATACATGTCAGGTAGAAAAGTAGGAATAATTGGAGTAGGAGCTGTTGGAGCAACTGCTGCATATACTCTAAGTATGATGGGTACTTGTCATGAGATTGTTTTATTTGATATTGCAACAGGTGTTGCAAAAGGTAAAGCTATTGATATAGCTCAAGCTTCATACTACTCACCACTTGGAACTATTATAAATGCAGTAGATGATATCAAAGATGTAAAAGATTGTGATATTATAGTTATCACTGCAGGAGTTCCAAGAAAAGGAGATATGACAAGAGCTGACTTACTTTTAATAAATGCAAAAATTATTAAAGAAGTGACTACTAGTATAAAAGAAACTTCTCCTAATACTATTATTATTTGCGTATCAAATCCTTTAGATGTTATGACTTATGTAATATCTCAAATCACAGGTTGGGATACAACTAGAATCATCGGTATGGCTGGAGCTTTAGATGGATCTAGAATGGCATATCAAATTCAAAAAAAGACTGGATACTCTGCAACTCAGACAGGTAATTTAGTTATAGGAGATCACGGGGAACATATGATTCCAATGCCACAAAATATCTCTGTAGGTGATATACCTTTAAAAGATTTAGTATCAACTAAAGATATGGAAGATATAATTTCAAGAACTAAAAATGGTGGAGCTGAAATAGTTTCTCATCTCGGAACTAGTGGATACTATGGACCAGGTCGTGCAATTGCACATATGGTTGAAGCTATTTTAAATGATAGCAAAGCAATAATGCCTTGCTCTGTTATATTAAATGGACAATATGGACATAAAGATGTAGCGGTTGGCGTTCCTGTAGTTTTAGGACTAAATGGTTGTGAAAGTATTATTGAGCTACCTTTAGATGAGAATATAGAAGAAAAATTCTCTAAATCTGTACAATCTATCAAAGATGGTATAAATATATTAGAAGAAAATAACTTTTTCAACTAATAGTCTTGAACTTAGATATACAAGAAGTAAAAAATAAACTTTTACAAAATTCTTTAAATTTAACACAAGAATTCAAAAGACTTTTCCACGGTCGTGGAGGTCTTTATCCAAATTTTAAATTTTTAACAATTGATTCTATTGATACTATAGTTAGTATTGCTTTTTATAAAGAATGTTCAAAAGAACTAGAGCTACAGATACTTAATATGATAAAAGAATTTATCAAGACATCTAGACATAATGAAATTATTTTACAAAGAAGATATCAAAGTAACAATTCAACTGAAATAATTTATGGAAATATTAATGATGAATTATATGTTATAGAAAATGGCATAAAATTTAAACTAAATATATTCTCAAACCAAAATAATGGATATTTTCCTGATATGAAAAATGGACGTGAATATATCAAAAGTATTGCTAAAGATAAAAAAGTATTAAATTTATTTTCATATACTTGTGGTTTTTCTCTTGCAGCTGCAAGTGGTAATGCATCTGAAGTTATAAATATAGATATGGCAAAAAATGCTTTAAATACAGGAAGAACAAATCATCATATAAATAACATATCAACATCAAATATTAAGTTTTGGCCACACAACATTTTAAAGTCATTTGGAAAAATCAAAAAAAATGGACCATATGATATCATAATCATAGACCCACCTACTTTCCAAAAAGGAAGTTTTGAGGCAACAAAAGATTATAATAAAATAATAAAAAGACTTGATGAAATAACAAATGATAATTCAATTATTTTGGCATGCCTAAATTCTCCTTATTTACAAAGTTGTTTTGTAATTGATATATTTAAAGAAGAAAACTCAAAATTTAGATTTCACAAAAGACTAAAAAATGTAAAAGAATTTGAGTCTATAAATGAAGAAAAAACATTAAAAAATCTTATATTTCTTAAAAGCAAATAATATTTACTATATATTAACTCAAAATTTAATATAATAATAAATTAAAGGATTAAAAATATGATTAAATATTTATTATTTTTATTATTGAGTACATCTTCTGTTCTTTTGGCTAGTGATGATTTATCATCTTTGCTTGATGATTATGAAGATAAGAGCCAATTACATAATAAAACAAAAGCAGAAAGTGCTGGACATTTAATAATATATTCAAGAGATGATTTAGATAAAATGAAAGCATATACATTAAACGATATTTTAAAATCTACAAGATCATTTTCTTTACAAGAAACATCATTCGGACAAACTGGATTGCAAAGAGCTGGTGCAACATGTACATATGCAGGTTGTGTTAGATTATACATAAACAATCAAGAATTATCTTCAATTACAAATGCAAGTGCTTTAATGATATTTAAAAACTATGACTTATCATTAATAGATCATATTGAATTATATATTAGTGGAAATGCATTTAGTTTTGGAAATGAATATGGTTTTATTACAATAAAGCTTTATACTAAAACACCTAGTAGAGAGAAAGGTACACTTATTACTACATCAATAGATAAAGATAGTAATAAAAAATTTAATTTTTTAAATGCTGGTATATTGTATAATGATTATGAATATTTACTATTTGGAAATACTAATAAAAATACTTATGATAGCATATACAATAATAATCATGAAATAAAAAGATTTGATGATATATCAAATGTTTACCTAACAGTAAGTAAGAAAAATGACTTTAATATTGAGTTATCTAAGTATAAAACAAATAATGATATTTTAACAGGTGCAGGAGTATTTAATACCCCTATTGATAGTTATCAAGAAGCTATTTATAGTTATTTTACATACACTAAGTACTATAACAATACAAAAATAGAAGCATCATATGCCAAAGAAGAAAACTATACACAAAGCTTAGATAATGGGGGAATAGTATTAGCTGACAATAAAGGTACTATTAATAAAATGGTGCAAGAGTTTAAAAATAGTGTTACAAAGTTAAGTATTCAGAATAATTCAATAATCAATAATCATAGCTTGCTTTATGGAATAGACTATCAAAATAAAAAACTTAACTTAGTTAGACTAGAACATGATGACAGTGATTTAAAAGATACATTTCAAAGTGCAAATCAGCTAAAACTATATTCTGTATTTTTGGAAGACTCTTACAGTATAAATAGCGATAATATTATAATTGCTACAGGAAAATATGAATTATATGATCATATAGGGGTAGACAAAAAAGATGAGATTTCACAAACTAGACTTGGATTTGTTTCACTATTGAATAATAATGTAACTTTAAAAGGTTTTGCAACAGATAACTACGTATATCCTTCTGCTAAAGAATTTAGTTTATATTCAAGAGTAGTTGATGGCAATCCTGACTTAAAACCTATACATGTAAATAACTATAGTACAGAATTAATATACAAAAAAAATAAACACAAAGTAAACTTACTATATATGAAAATGGTAATTCAAGATCCTATTAAAATTAACCCACAAACAATGCACTATTTTACACCTGCTAATATAAATGCAAAATTTTATGATACTTCTATCGATTATCAATATAAATTAAATAACAACCATAAAATTAAACTACAATATTATTGGACTCATCATAATAGAAGTTTTAATGCAAGCCCTTTAGCTGGTGGCTTCATACAACTTAGCAATTCTTTTGGTAAATTTGATTTTTACAATGAAATTATTTATAAAAAAGGTTATACTTCTCAAAAAAACATAATAATAAAAAATGGGTATGATTATACATCTGCTATTACATATAAATTATCTAGAGCATTAACAGTAACATTAAAAGGAGAGAATTTACTAAATAAAGCAATTTCTTCTCCTGTAAGTGGAATAGAACCAGTACAAACAAGTCAAAAACAAACTAATCTAAGAATTGAGTGGTTCTTTTAATGTTAAAAATTATATTTAGTCTTCTATTTATTACTAATTTTGCATTTTCATCACAAATAATAATCTCTACAAAAATTATATCTAAAATAATTTCAGCTATTCATAGTGATGCTAAAATATGGATTGATAATAAAGAAGACTATTTAAATATAATAGATATAGAAAAACTAAATATTGTAAGTAACTGCTATATAGCTGATGTATTTATTACAAAAGGAGATGTTTCTCTACCTAGTAATTGTAAAAATAAACCTACATTAGTATTTGACTATGATTTACTATATACCAATAAAAATAGTGTTTCTGCATTCTTTTGGAAAAAAGGTAGACCTCATATTGTATTTGTAAAAGAAAGATTAGATAAATTTAATATTACAATTCCAAGCAAATACAACTCATATTTAATTGAGAAGCTATAAAATGTCTATTGTAAACTTATTTAATAACCTAACTATAAAAAAGAAGTTAATTCTATTTTCTTTTACTGTTGTATTATTTGCAGTTGTGATTGCAACATATATATATAATTCTTCAGTACAGGCAACATTAAGTTTAAAAAGTATTAAGCAATATCAATTAAACTTAATATTTTTTGCACAAAATATCAAATCAAAAATATCAAATGTTGAAAGTTTAATAGTGCAACAATCACTACTAAAAGCTACAAATAAAGAATTTAGTTTCCAAGATACAAAAAAAGAACTTGATATTATCTCTAAAGAGTTAAATAAGCTAGAAGCTTTTGCCAAAACAAAAAAAGACAAGAAACTTATAGAAGTAGCAAAAACTATTAGTTTACATTATTTATTATATTCTCTTGCTAGTTTTGATTTCTTTTTTGAAGATTTTAGTAAAGAGAATTCTGAAGTTTTTTATACTGCACTAAATGAAGTTATAAATTCTGCTAATTCAATAAACTTAGAGCTAACTAAACTAACTAGATATTCAAGAGAATCACTTGATAATTCTATCTATAAACTTCACTCAGATATTATAAAAAATGATATGACTATAAGGTATATTGGAGGTACATTACTTATTTTAATTTTATTATTTTTACTTATGTTTTCTAAAGAATTAGTAAATCAAATTTCAGTACTTACAAAAGGTATGGAAGAGTTTAAGAAAGGTAATTTATCTTATCGAATTCATAACAAATATAAAAATGATTTATCTATTTTAGGAGAGTCATTAAACAATATGGCTCATTCGCTAAATAACTCAAATAAAGAAAAAGAAGATAATCATCACTTACTTGTTCAATCATCAAAAATGGCTGCAATGGGTGAAATGATAGGTAATATTGCACATCAATGGAGACAGCCACTTAGTTTAATATCTACAGTTACAAGTTCTATGCTAGTTCAAAAAGAGATTGGAATACTAAAGGATACTGACTTTTATGACAACTCAGAAAAAATTCTTAGCACTGTCTCTCATTTATCTCAAACAATAGAAGACTTTAGAAACTTCTTTAAAGAATCTAAAGATACTATTGATTTTGGAGTAAACGAAGTAATAAATAAAAACCTAATACTTATAGGTTCTACTTTAGATAGCAATAATATAAAACTACATAAAGAATTCCAAAATGAAATAAAGACACATGGTTTGGAAAATGAACTAACCCAAAGTATTTTAAATATCTTAAATAATGCAAAAGATGCTCTTCTAGCAAAGGAAGATCTAAAAGAAAAACTAATTTTTATCAATACTAGTACCCAAACAATTGGAGATAAAGAATTTGCAAGAATAGAAATAATCGACAATGCAGGTGGAGTACCTAATAAAATAATTAATAATATTTTTGAACCATACTTTACAACAAAACATCAATCTCAAGGTACGGGTATAGGATTATTTATGACAAGACAAATTATTGTTGGTAATATGCATGGATATTTAGATGTAGAAAATATATCTTATACTCATGAACAACAGCACTATACAGGTGCACAATTTACTATAAACATACCTATTTTATAGGTCAAGGAAAACAATGCAATATATAGAAATATTTACAAATATTATTTTAATTATAAGTTTAGGATGGTACTTAATCACCAACCTACAATGGTATAACTACAAACTTGATAGAGTAATTTTAAAACATCACAAACAACAATGGCATATTATATATTTCTTATCTCCTATTGCATTATTTTATTTACTTGAATTTGAGTATTTCTTAGTTTATTTTTATCTTTTATATCTTACTAGCTTTATTTTATGGAATAGAAATCTTAGTAAATCTTTAGTTTTAACTTCAAGAGTTAAAAGATTTTTAGGAATATTGTTGTTTACTATTTTTATTATTGATGGACTATGTTTTTTAACACCATCATGTTCATATGGTGTATTTATACCTTTATTTTTAACTTTTGGTATTACAACAGCTTTAGAAAAAATATTTTTTCTTAGTTTCAAACATAAAGCCAAGCAAAGAATAAAAGCAATAAGAGATTTAAAAATCATAGCAATTACAGCTTCATACGGAAAAACATCTATTAAAAACTATTTATATCAAGTATTAAATAAGAATTTCAATACCTATATGACACCAAGAAGTGTTAATACAATTGGTGGTTTATGTAAAGATGTAAATGATGACCTACCTCTTGATACACAGATTTATATAGCTGAAGCAGGTGCAAGACAAAAGGGTGATATTGAAGAAATTACAAATTTTTTAGAACCGCAATATACTATAATAGGAAGTGTTGGGGAACAACATATAGAATACTTTAAAACTTTAGATAACATTATACATACAAAAATGGAGATACTAAAATCTCCAAGATTAGAACATGGATTTGTACATGATAGTGTACCAATAAAAGAGTATGAAACTATTACAAAATTTCCACATAATTTACACATAGTAAGAAGTGATTTACAAGGCATTTGGTTTGATATTGAAATAAATTCTGTCGTTGAACATTTTCATGCACCGATTCTAGGAAGTTTTAATGCTATAAATTTAACAGCAGTTATTTTAACTTCTCATAAATTAGGACTTAGTATTGATGAGATAAAAATAGCACTTGATACAATTAAACCTGTAGAACATAGACTACATTTAAGTAAAGCTGGTGGTAAACTTATACTTGATGACAGTTTCAATGGGAACTTAGAAGGTATGCTTGAAGCTATTAAAATATCTTCAACACATGAAAAAAGAAAAGTTATTGTAACTCCAGGGTTAGTTGAAAGTACAATTGAGGCAAATACACAACTAGCAAAGATGATTGATAAAGTATTTGATTTAGTTATTATTACAGGTACATTAAATAAAAAAGTATTAGAAGAAAATATATTAAGTACAACTATCATTATCTTAAAAGATAAATCAGATATGGAAAATACTCTTTTAGAAAATACTCATATAGACGACTTGATACTTTTTGCAAATGATGCACCAAGTTTCATCTAACAAGGAAATATTATGGAAAAACTATACGCTCCTTGGAGAACAGAATATGTATCAACAAATAAAGAAAAAATAGAAGGTTGTGTATTTTGTCATATTGCTACAAATCCATTAGAAGAAGATGAATTAGGTGTACTGTATGCAAATGATGATTTTTTCATAGTTATGAACAAATACCCCTATTCCCCAGGACACATTATGATAATACCGAATTATCATACCGATAAACTAGAAGATTTAGACCCTGCTATCTGGGTAAATATGAACTTATATGCGCAAAAAGCTGTATCTTTACTAAAAGATGTTCTTAAAGCTCAAGGAATGAATATAGGGATGAATATAGGACAAATAGGTGGTGCTGGAATTGCAGAACATATTCACTTACATTTAGTTCCTAGATGGATGGGTGATACAAACTTTATAACAAGTATTGCAAATACAAGAGTATATTCTAGTGACTTTAATAAGATATATAAAAGTCTGAAAAAAGAAGCCCCAAAATACTTTAAATGATTGTATTTTTAGATGAGCATCAGTATGAGATAGTACATCATACAAATAAAAAAATAAAAAGAATATCTTTAGTTTTAGAAAATAAAAATATAATCGTAGTGAAAACTCCTCTTAAGTTCAAAGCTCACAATTTAAAAGAAGTAGTTTTTCATCATAAAGATTGGATTCTTAAAGCAAATACAAGGGTACCCGCTAAAAATCAATTTGATTTTGTATGTGGCGGCAATATGCCTTTTATGGGAGAAAATTACCCCTTAGAACTTATATCAAATGAAAAAATTAAGAATATAAAAGTAGAGTTTAAAGATGATATTTTTTATTTCCATCATAATCCTAATATAAAAGATTATGATGATTTCATAGAAGCTCTTAAAAAGTTTTACAAAAAAGTAGCTCAAAAATATATTGACCCATTATTTGACGAATGGTGTTTTAGAACTAAACTCAATCCACAAAATATATCATATAGATTTGCAAAAAGAAGATGGGGCAGTTGTAGTTTTGAAAATAATATATCTATAAACTATATGCTTTTACAATTTCCAGTAAAAGCCATAGAATATGTTGTATTACATGAACTTTGCCATATAGAAGAAAAAAATCATTCAAAAAGATTTTATAATTTATTATCTTTATATATGAGTGATTATAAAGTTCAAGAAGATATCTTAAAGCATAAAACTTTTTAATAGATTAATTTTTTACTTTATATGCTAAGTAAAATTATTAAATATGATTTGCACTGTATAATCTCAAAATAAAATAACTAGGAAAAATTATGAACTATAATGAACTAAATGCAGAAGAGCAAAGAGTAATATTAAGAAAAGGTACAGAAGCACCATATAGTGGTAAGTTTTATGAACATAAAGAAGATGGTGTTTATACTTGTAGACAATGTAATACACCTTTATATACATCAAGTGATAAATTCAACAGCGGTTGTGGTTGGCCTAGCTTTGATGATGAAATCAATGGAGCAATCAAAAGAAATACTGATGCAGATGGAAGAAGAGTTGAAATCGTATGTGCTAAATGTAAAGGTCACTTAGGTCATGTATTTGAAGGTGAAATGCTTACGGCTAAAAATACTAGACATTGTGTAAACTCTGTGTCTATTGATTTTAAGGCTAACTAATGGAAAATCTTAAAAAAGCATATTTCGCTGCTGGTTGTTTTTGGGGTGTGGAATATTACTTTGCAAAAGTTAATGGTGTAAAAAGAGCAATTAGTGGCTATATGGGTGGAGGTATGCCTAACCCTGGATATAGAGATATTTGTACTGGTACTACTGGTCATCTTGAAGTTGTAGAAGTACATTATGATCCTAGTGTTGTAGAGTTTAGTGAACTTGCAATGTTATTTTTTGAAATCCATGACTTTACTCAAACAAATGGTCAAGGTCCTGATATAGGTAGTCAATATTTATCAGCAGTATTTTACAATGATAAAGAAGAAAAAGAGATGATGAAAGATATTATTAAAGAACTTACACAAAAAGGTTACAGCGTAGCAACATCACTGATTTCTACTTTAAACACACCATTTTTTAGAGCTGAAGACTATCATCAAAATTATTATTTAACTACTGGTAAAACTCCTTATTGTCATACTTACAAAAAGATATTTTAATCACTTTAAAACATATGATTTGGTATAATGCCAAATCATGATAATCAAACTATTTAAAGAAATCACAAAAATCCCACGATGCAGTGGAACTCATAAACCATTTATAACATATATACAAGAATTTTGCAAAAAATACTCTTATGTATGTTCTGTAGATGAAGCAAATAATATTTTATGCTACAAAGAAAATAAAACACCCCTTGTATGTCTACAATCACATTACGATATAGTATGTCTAGAAGATAACAAAATACCACAAATCATAGAAGAAAATGGAAGCTTAAAAGCCAAAGATTCAACACTTGGTGCAGATAATGGTATGGGTTGTGCATATATGCTTGCACTTATGATGAAAAATGAAGAATGTGAATATTTATTTACTTGTGATGAAGAGATAGGTTTAATAGGGGCAAACAATATAACACTTGATATCAAATCAACAAAAATGCTAAACCTAGATAGTGAAGAGATGGGAAATATCTGTATAGGTTGTGCAGGTGGAATTGATATCTTTGCAACTACCACAAAAAGTAAACTTATAGCAAATACACAAAACAAAGATTTGTATGAAATAGAGATAAAAGAACTAGATGGCGGACATAGCGGTGTAGATATAAATAAAAATATTCCAAATGCAATCAAACTAATAATTCAAACTATAAAAGAATGTGATGGAGATATCATAGATATAAATGCAGGGGAGAGAATAAACTCTATTCCTAAAAATGCAAAAGCAATCATA
>DQSS01000394.1 GCA_015663165.1 Arcobacter sp.
GAATAGAAATTGCAGGTTATTATCACATGTCCAGTTTCACCACGTTATGGTTGCCTAGTTTCATAAGTAAGAAAGTGATAGCTTAACAACATCAATATGTGTAAAATAATTTTCTAATATTTTCAGAGTTTGTTGTCTTGCTGATTCTTCGTCTTCTACATATAAAATATTTAACATATTTGTAATAGCAATAATATCTAGTAAGTTAGATTTACTTATCATATAGACCCTTTTGTATAGTGTGACATTATACAGATGGTTTTATAAATATTTCCTTACCAAATGGAACTTTTACCTTTTCATCACTTAAAACCCAAATAGTTTCAAAAGAAAACTCATCTTGTGGAAATTTTCCATTTCCATCTGTAAAATATAAAAGTAATGTAATATCATATATATTTTCTTCTATATAGTTAAAAGTATTTTCAAAGTTAGTTCCACCACCACCTTTGATTTTTTGCTCTAATAAATCTCCTGCTTGTAGTATAATATGTTCATGCACTTTAACATCTGCATGTATTAAGTCTATTTCAAAGTTATCAAACTGATTCATTATTCCTTGTACTTCACTCAAAAATGTAGCTAAAAGTACCTCATCAATAGAACCACTTGAATCAATAGCAATAACTATTTTTGCTTTAGTTCCACCTAAGCTAGGAAGTGCAATACCTTGAGAAATATATCTTTTATTTGGAGGGCTTAAAGTATAGTCAAACTTCATAGATTGTTCAATCACTTCATATAGTTCATTTTTCCAATCTATTTGACTATCAAAAAGTTCTGGAATAAGTACTTCAATATCTAAAGGTAAATCCCCATATTTTTTTGCTTTGTTTAAAAGCTGGGCATTGTTGTCTTTACTAGCTTCATCATTTTCTTTATCTATTGTTTCTTGCTCGTACTGTATGTGTTCTACACTTTCATGCTCTTCTTGCTTGTCGTCAATCTCATCTTGCAATGTATTATAAATCTCTTCTGCACTTACTTTATCAAATCTTATATCGTGATTTAAATACTTTGGGGCATTCATACCGTTGTTTACAAGTAAAGAGTTTATGGCATAATCTTGTGCTAAAGTCCAAAGCCAATCAATTCTATTTTCTTTTCTTTGTTTATAATCTAAAGCATAATGCATAGCACAGTTTGTAAGAGTGAAGCTTATTTGTTCATCACTTAGAGTTTCTATAAAATCATCGTTGTATTCAAATTTTCCAGGCGTTGTTTTAAATGATTGTATATTTTCATTTAGTTCACACTTTAAAGCTGAAGCTATAGTTCCAAAGTATGGTTGTTCTAAAATAAGTTTGGCTTTTACTTGCTCTATTCTTTTTTCTATCATCTTATATATTCTATGCTAGTAAAAATCCGTTTTTCTCAACCCAATTATTCCAGCTTGTACTATGTTCTATTTGGATATTTGCTTTTTGCAAATCCCTTATAAGCATCACACAAAATTCACTAGGCAATAAAAGTGAAAAATCAATCACATTTGATATAGACTCTTTTCTTTCATCTTCTTGTAAAGCATACACAAGTCCACTGCATGTAGCATATAATACAGAATTTTTTGTAGGTATTTCCACTTCTTTATTTTCTAAAATATCTTCAAAATTTGGTAGAGAGTTCATCACTTCCAAGAAGTCTAAAAACTCTTCACAACTCTCAGCCCCAATAGTTCCACTTATCACTTCTTTGTAAAGTTCTTTTGGAAGTGAAGAGTTTAAAATATTATGTACAAATTCCCAAGACCTTGGTGTAGCAAAAGCTTTTTTGTTACTCTTAGCATCAAACAAAAATAAATTTTCAGGTTTAAAACTAAGATAAGCAATAATTCTAGCATCTATATTAGCTCCATAAGCCCAAAGTTTCCAAGATTCAAAATCTAAATCAAACTCTAAATGTACAAATCTATTAGCCAAAGGTGTAGGCATACGATATGTTACCCCTCTATCTGTTTCAAAGTTACCAGCAGCAACTATAGAATAATTTTTGGGTAAGTGATATTCCCCTATTTTTCTATCCAGTATAAGTTGATATGCTGCTGCTTGAATTGTAGGAGGTGCTGAGTTTATCTCATCTAAAAATAATATTCCAAAGTCTTCACTTGTAGAATCTGGAAAAAACTCAGGCTTTGCCCAAACAGCGCTTTTTTCAGCATTATCAAAAAATGGTATTCCTCTTAAATCAGTTGGGTCAAGTAAAGATAATCTTAAATCTATAAATTTCATATCTTT
Source organism: Arcobacter sp. (assembly GCA_015663165.1). Classification (GTDB taxonomy): domain Bacteria; phylum Campylobacterota; class Campylobacteria; order Campylobacterales; family Arcobacteraceae; genus CAIJNA01. The sequence goes on from DQSS01000394.1 coordinate 2,235, forward strand.
TTGCTTTGCTATTTGAGCTACTAAAGAAGATTTTCCAACGCCAGGGCTTCCCCATAAAAATACAGGTATTTGTCCATCTATTAGTGATATAAGTGTTGTTTTAAGTTCTATTGCTTTCATATATATTGTTTCCTTATTCGCTAAAACCGAGCATCTGCTCGGCAAATTTTTGATATGTAATATTTTCTTTTACTAATAGTTTTAGTTCATTGTCTAATTGTAACTGCATAAGTATTTGTATAGGAGTACTAATATTTAAACATAATGTAGTATGTATATATCTATCTTTAGTATCATATAAGTCTTTTATAATTGTTTTGGGAGTGTTTATATTTGTAGCTAATGAGATATTTACATCTAAATCATTTAAACTATGTAGTGTATTGTATTGTGTATTAGAAAGCGTAATATTATGCGAAATAGCTATATTGTATACTTTATCATTCATATTTATATATTTATCTTTAATATCTTCACTTAAAAGTGGATTTTTTAAAATATTTATTATTGCATTTTCTATGTTTAGTTTTTCAACATACTCAATCATCTCTAAAGTTAAAAATTCATTTGAAGAGAAGTACACTATATCTGTACTACTTAAATCTTTACTTTTTAACTCTTCAAATAATACCTCATCAAAATGATAATATTTCAAAAAGTACTTTCTAATATTTGTATCTTTTAAAGTATCATCAATATTATTCAAAATATAATTTTGAGCTTTTAAAAGATTTATATTTATAGACTCGTTGTTTATATTTAATAGTGTTATTTTTATAGAATCATCTATATTGTTGTTTAGTGCTAGATATTTTAACTCTTCTATATTTTTATTTTTTATTATTTCAAGCTGTATTGTTTTTGATGAGTTTGGATTTAGTGCTACTACTTCTTTTAATGTAAGTGGTTGGTTTTCTTTTGCATTTTTATCACTTATTATATATGTTGGCATATTATATATGACATTTAATAACTCAGTATTATATGTTTCTAGTGCTGTATAGTATATCCCTATTGGTGCATATTGTATATTGTGATTTCTATTTATTAGTGTACAAAATCTACTTGTAATACTTCTACAAACATCTCTACTTTCATCATCATCGTGTAGTTCTTTCACATCCCATGTATATGACTTAAGTAGTTTGATAAATATTTCATCATCAAAATGCCTATTGTTTAGTAATTCCACGAGTCTATCATTGTCTTTTGTTAGTTTGATTGCCATAAGTACGGAAGCTATCTTGAAGTTTGAAGAAAAATCAATCTCTAATTCTTCTATAGAAACTATTGGTATACCATCTAATTGTTTTTTATAAATCATATCAGATATATTTGGAGGGGTTAAGTTACCCTCTACAATCAGCTCTGCATCATCTATATTTGGTATAAACTCTACATTTTGTTGTGACATATATTTTTCTAATTCACTTTTGTTTATAAGTTCACCTACTCCACTAAAATATATCTTTTTATTACTTATATCTATCATATAGAAATAATAGCAGAAATTGAGTTAATACAGCAGAAAATAAACTAAATATTAATTATTAATATATTATAATCAAGTATAAAAATTCAAATAAGGTTTTATAATGAAGAAATTAATACTACTAACATTTTTAAGTGTATTCGCTTTTGGCCAAATGGAGTTTGCGGATCCACAACCAACTTTTGATAATCCAAGAAAATGGGTAATCAAACTAAGAACTGCAAATATTGATGATGTAAATCATATGTTAGGTTCAGTTTATAATGTACTTAAAGAATATCCAGATGGTGCTATAAAAATTGCTGTTGTTACTTATGCGCAAGGAGTAAGAGTACTTAGAAAAGATTATGATCCTAAAACTTTATCAAGAATCTCATCTCTAATAGAATATGAAGTTGATTTTATATCTTGTAGAAATACAATGCAAACAATGAACTGGAAAGATGAAGACTTTATAGAAGATGTTTTATTTGTTCAAACAGGAATTGCTGAAATTATTGAGAAACAAGCTGCTGGTTGGATTGGTGTAACTCCTTATTAATATTACTTAATAAGGCATTAAAAAAGGGAAGATGAAATTCATCTTCCCTTTTTTATTTGCTAGAAATACTAGAAGTAAGTTATTACTTCTTAGTACTTGTAACTAAGCTTGTAAATGATGCAGCATCATTCATAGCTAAATCTGCTAAGATTTTTCTATCTAAAGTAATCTCAGCTACTTTTAATGCGTTCATAAATCTTGAGTACGTTGTACCGTTTAATCTACAAGCTGCATTGATTCTTACTATCCAAAGTTTTCTGAAATCTCTTTTTTTCTGTCTTCTATCTCTATAAGCATATTGGAACGCATGAGCTACAGCTTCTGCTGCTTTTCTAAAGTGTTTTCTTCTTCCACTATAGAAACCTTTTGCTAATTTTAATATTTTCTTATGTCTTGCTCTTCTTGTTGTACCAGTTTTTACTCTAGGCATATTTTCTCCTTAACTTTACCATCATACATTGCATGTAGGTGTTAATACAAATCTTTGTATTAATCTTGTCCGAATTAAATCGGAGGGACTTTAAAAAAAAGTTATTTAGCTTACGCTAAGTTTAACATTCTTTTTACTCTTTTAGAATCACTTGAATCCACAGTTTGTGGACCTCTTAAAGATACTTTTCTTTTTTGATCTTTTTTAGTAAGAATGTGGCTTCTAAAAGCACTTCCTCTTTTAATTTGACCATTTTTCTTAACTTTAAATCTTTTTTTAGCTCCGCTATTTGACTTCATTTTTGGCATAGTTCGAATCTCCTTTCATAAATTTATAACACCTAAGTATTATATAAAGTCGAGTATTATACTCAAATTGGCTTTAGTACACATTAAGCTTATAAAATGGGCTTGTAAATTATCTTTGTTTATTGAGTAATTTTTTTTCTTCGCTAAGAGAAAGATAACGCCATTTTCCAATTTGGATATCAAGATTAAAACTAGAAATACTAACTCTTTTTAGTTCAAGAACTTTTAAAGATGTTCCAAACTTCTCATCTTTCATAGCCCCAAAAAGACGACGAATATGACGATTTTTACCTTCATTTATTACAACTCTTAGTCTGGTCTTAGCTCCACCAGTACCAAGCTTTTCAACCTCAAGAGCTTTAAGTAAACCAAACTTACTATCAACACCCTTCTTAGCCATAGCAATATGCTCATCACTAACATGACCACGAACCCATATCTCATATATCTTCTGACAATTCCCAGGACGAGTTAAAAAGTCACCAATCTTACCATCACGAGTAAAAAGTAAAAGCCCCTTAGACTCCAAATCCAACCGCCCAATAGGCATCCACTGATCATCAAAAACCCAAGAAGGCAAAAGGTCATATACAGTTTTTCTACCACGCTCATCAGATCGCGTAACTACATACCCCTTAGGTTTATTTAGTGCTAGTAAGTTTGTTGAGTCAATGTTGGTTTCATTCATCAGATATATTTCCTATATATTTTATTTTTAATAATAACTAAATAACCTATAAAATACTTTATTATTTTACATTTAATTGTATCAATATTTAGATTCTTAACCATTCAATATATTTACCTTTTAAACCCTAACTACATTTTAAATATTTTCATAAATACCTGTCATATTGAAATCTTCTTATGTAAATAATCATACATAAAAGTCCTATATAGTAAGTGTTTTAGTAGTAATATTATTAGGATATTTAATTATTAATAAATTTAAAGTATCAAAATAAATGATAGAAAATGCAAAAAAAGTTACCGTAATACCAAGGTTTACTATAAAAGAATCTAACTGTCAATTAATAATTCAAAAAGGATTTATTGAAGTCGATATATATTGGTGTGAAAAAACTTCCATACCTAAAATTGGACCGATACTAGCAAACTAATATCTCCAAAAATACAACCTCAAACTCCAAATAGTTCAAATCATATTTTTTATATAAATTCTTAGCATCTTTAAAAGAGAGTTGTACTTCTCCTTTTACTCCTGAATTTTTTATGTATTTGAATAGTTCTTTTTTACTTTGGAACTCTAGTTTATAGTTGAAAACTTCAAAAGTGCTATTTGTATCTGTTAGTGCTTCTTTTATCTCTTCTAGACTTAGTATTGCTGGGGCTTGTTTTGTTATGTCATATATACTTTTAAATGTGTTTGATGTGAAAAGTACTGCATTTATAGTCTTGCTTACGCTAAGTAGTCTTTTTATCAGTAAGTTTAAATCTTTTGACCATTGCATTGCTGAAGCTGATATTACTAAATCGTATTTTTCATCTTTTATATTTGTGTAAAATTCTTCACTATCAAAGTCAAAACATTTTACTTCTATATTTTTATCTCGTGGATGAAGTTCACACATAGAAGCTGAAAAATCTATCGCTTTGTAGTGTTCTATCTCCCAAGAAATATGTCGGAATATTTGTCCAGAACCACAGCCTAATTCTAAAATATTTTTTGGTTTATTTTTTATATCTCTTACTAATGCTTTTGATACTATTCTTTGTATGATGTTGTTATCATCATAATCTTTTGCATGCTTTGAAAATTCACTTTTTGTGCTCATAAAAGCAGTTTATCTTTTTATTAGTAAATTTTGGATAAAATACAAAAATATACAAACCTTAGGAGATGAAATGACATCTACATTATTAATTGTACAATTTGTTTTAGCAATACTTATCACTATTACTGTGCTACTTCAAAAAAGTGCAAGCATGGGACTTGGTGCATACAGCGGAAGTAACGAAACAATGTTTGGAGCAAAAGGTCCAGCAAACTTTTTAGTTAAAATTACTTTTGTTTTAGGAACATTATTTGTTGTAAACACTGTGACACTTGGTTATCTTTACAATGAAACAAGACAGCAAAGTGTTGTTGATACAATAAACACTAACAGCTTAATACCAGCTGTTCCAACTACAACTAATACACCAACTGTACCTACTGCAAAATAATTTAATGAGATATTTATTTCTAATATCTATCTCATTATTATTATACTTTCAATTAGATAATATTCAGACACTTTTTTCCAGTGAAAAAGAACAAATATCAATTGTAGAAACTAAAACTGTTAGTCCCAAAAAAGAACTAACAAAAAAATCTTTAGAAACTCTTTATCATGCACATATCTTTGTATATCATAGATTTGCAGACTTAAAGCATAAATCAACAAGCACATCAAAAGAAGAATTAGAAAAAGAATTCAATTATTTTAAAGACAATAATTATACGGTTGTTCCTTTAGAAAAAATAATTTCTAAACTTAAAAACAAAGAAGAAATACCTTCAAAATGGCTAGCTCTTACAATTGATGATGCATATAAAAGCTTTTATGAAAATGCCTTAGAGATATTTAAAAAGTTTGATTATCCATTTACTTTATATGTTTATGTAGAAGCAACAAATAGAAAATATCCTGACTTTATGACATGGGAACAGATAAAAGAAGCATCTAAGTATGGAACTATTGGGCTACACTCTTATTCTCATCCTCACTTGCCAAAATTATCTCGTGATGAAATAATAAAAGATACACGAAAAGCACTTGAAGTGTTTGAAAAAAATATGGGCTTTACTCCTAAAACATATGCTTATCCATATGGAGAGTATGACCAAAAAGTAAAAGATGCAATCAAAACATTTAATTTTGATGCAATTATCAATCAAAGTATAGGTACAGTAACTAATAGTTCTGATATCAATGATATTTACAGACTTGCTCTTGTAGGAGATGTAAATATCAATCATAAACTAAGATATAAAACACTTGAAGCTACTTGGATAGAGCCAAAAATATATCCAAAAGATAAAATCCTAAAACATATAAAAGCTAAAGTAAACCCTAA
>DQSS01000116.1 GCA_015663165.1 Arcobacter sp.
AACACTTTCTTAGCGATGATTTAAAAGGTATAAGTTCAGTACGAAATTATATAGCTCATGACTATGATAGCACTGATGATAATATTATAGAAGATATAGTTAGATATAATTTACCAATATTTAAAGATATTGTAAAAGAAATTATTTCTAAACAAACTAAATAAAAAGTGTACTTAAAGTGTACCTATATATTTATATTTTAGTTTGTGGCTTTATATACAAGCTTTTTTGCCTTATATAGAATGGGACAAGAGAAGATTGTATAATCAATCTTCAATAAACAATACAATCTCATCTGTTATCAAAAAATCATAGTTATAAAATCTATTGTTTTTAATATAAACTTTCTTTTCTTTTTCTAATAACTCTACTTTTTGAATTTCACTTTTACTTAAAATATCTAAGCTTACACCAACTGCACTTCTTAGCCCTAAAAATAATTTTTCAAACTTTGTATCTTCTTTTGATAGCTTCTCTTCTTTTTCATATTCTATAGGATTTGCTATATATTCTTGAACATCTTTTTTTGGATAATATCTTGTATCTTCAAAACAACCAACAGCTCCAGCTCCAACTCCGAGATAATCTTCTTTTTCCCAATACCCAAAGTTGTGTTGGCTTCTTGCTTTTTCATTTTTAGAAAAATTTGAGATTTCATATTGGCTAAATCCATCAGTACTTAGTGAGTTAAAAATATATCTTGTCATCTCTTCATTTTCTATTTGTACATTTGCTCTATCAAAGAATTTTGTACCTTCTTCTATTGTAAGGCTATATGCACTTATGTGGTCTATTGGCAATGTTTTTATGATGTTTAAATCATTTTGTATTAGTTCTTTTGTATCTATTGCTGTATCGTAAATGATATCACAATTTATGTGCTCAAATCCAACTTCTTTTGCATTGTTTATTGCATCTATTGCTTGTGTGTGATTATGATTTCTTCCTAGAAATTTTAGTTTTTTATCATCAAAACTTTGTACTCCAAAACTTACACGGTTTACTCCTAAATTCTTCATATCATTTAGCCATTGTTTTGATGCAGAGTTTGGATTGGCTTCTGTTGTGATTTCTGTATCTTTAGATATAAATTCTTTTAGTTCTATAAATATATCTTCATAATAAATAGCATCAATACAAGAAGGTGTTCCCCCTCCAAAAAAAATAGATTTTAGTTTTTGGTTTGGTATCTTTTTTAGTTCATATTTTAGTTGTATTTTTAGAGATGTCATGTACTCTTTTTTTAAGTGAAACAAGTCAACATAAGAGTTGAAAGCACAGTAAAAACATTTACTATCGCAAAATGGTATGTGTATATATAAAAGCAATTTGAAAGCATCCTTTTGGTATCATCTTAAGATATAATTATAAGGTAATAAAATTAATGGAAGATAAAGAGAAGAAAAACTTTAGACCAAATGTAGCTGCTATTGTTTTGAGTTCATCATACCCTGCAAAATGTGAAATTTTAATTGCTTCACGAATAGATATAAAAGATGCATGGCAATTTCCACAAGGTGGAATAGATGCAGGTGAAACACCAAAAGAAGCATTACATAGAGAATTAAAAGAAGAAATAGGAACAAATGAAATAGAAATAATTGCAGAATATCCGGGATGGGTTTCATATGACTTTCCAGAAGCTGTAGCAAAGAAGATGACTCCATACGATGGACAGACTCAAAAATACTATTTAGTTAAGTTAAAAAAAGGTGCAAAAGTAGATATCAATACAGAAGTACCTGAATTTGGTGAATTTAAGTTTGTAGAAAGAAAAAAATTAAATGATTATATTACATTTTTCAAAAGAACAGTGTATAAAAAAGTATTAAAATATTTCAAAGAAGAGGGATACATTTAAGAATGTTAAAAGTTTTAAAATTTGGTGGAACTAGTGTTGGTACGCTAGAAAGAATACAAAATGTTGCAAAGATTATTAAAGATATTAGAGATGACGGACATGATGTCGTTGCTGTTGTTAGTGCTATGAGTGGTGAAACAAATAAACTTATTGAGTATGCAAATACTTTTAGTAAAAATCCATGTGAGAGAGAAATGGATATGCTATTAAGTTCAGGGGAGAGAGTTACAAGTGCATTACTGTCTATTGCTCTAAATGAAGATGGTTATGCTACTACATCAATGAGTGGTAGAGAAGCTGGTATAAAAACTACATCTGAACATACTGAAGCTAGAATTGAAGAAATTGATACAACAAATATGAAAAATGCAATTAATAATGGTAAGATTATTATTGTTGCTGGTTTTCAAGGTGTTAGTTTAGATAATGCAAGAATAACTACTTTAGGTAGAGGTGGAAGTGACCTTTCTGCTGTAGCTATTGCTGGAGCTTTAAAAGCTGATATTTGTGAAATATATACTGATGTTGATGGTATATATACAACAGATCCTAGAATTGAACCTAAAGCAAAAAAATTAGAAAAAATATCTTATGAAGAGATGTTAGAACTAGCAAGTTTAGGTGCTAAAGTACTTCAAAATAGAAGTGTAGAGATGGCAAAAAAATTAAATGTAAATTTAGTATCAAGAAGTTCTTTTACTCCAGAAGTTGAGGGAACATTAATAACACAAGAGGAAAATATCATGGAAGCACCAGTAGTAAGTGGAATTGCACTAGACAAAAATCAAGTAAGAGTAGGTATGTACAAAGTTGCAGATAAGCCAGGAATAGCTGCTTCAATCTTTCAATCACTAGCAGATAGTAATATTAATGTAGATATGATAGTGCAAACAGTTGCAGTTGATGGAAAAGCTGATTTGGACTTTACAATTCCTACAGGTGATTTGGATAAAACAAAAAAAGTTATGGATACATTTATGAATGATGTTGAAAATATAGACTACAATGAAGCTGTGTGTAAAGTTTCTATCGTTGGTGTTGGTATGAAATCTCACACAGGTGTTGCATCTAAAGCATTTTCTTCTATGGCAAGTGAAAATATAAATATCAGAATAATAAGTACAAGTGAAATCAAAATCTCTATGATTATTGAAGAAAAATATGCAGAATTAGCTGTAAGAGCATTACACGATGCTTATGAGTTAGATAAATAGGTTACTGCTTTGCAAGAGTTTACAAACTGGACAGTAAAAACAATAAGAGAAGATAAATTTATCGGCTCGTGGATGGAAGAACGTAAGTTCGACTGGATTCCTATTGTTTCTAAAACTATATCTAATATTATTGATAAAAATAAATCTATTTTAGTTGTAACAGATGACAATAGAGAGTGGTTTTTAAAATATATATTAAATAAAATAAACTCAAAAGAAAACGCAAGACCACTTCTTCCTTTTTATGACTTTAATATATTTGTTCAAAATTCTGATAAAATAAATAGTGAAGATGAAATAGAACTTTTAAGAGATATGCTTGATATATCATTTCCAAATGGTTATATTTTTTGGTATATTGGAAGAAGTCAAAGTAAAAAGGCTGTTTTATCTAAAGTATCAAATAACTCATTTTTATGGTTATTTGATGAAGACGTTCAAAATAGTTTTAATCTAAAAAGTAGTGATGCAGCATTGGATATGAAACTTTTACAGTTGTATAGGCTTTTTGATAAAAGTCTAAATGCCGCTTTATTTGCTGAGATTGAAGTAGACAAATGATACCAGAAATTTCAACAATCTTAATAGTAAATGATGTTGAAACAATGGTAAAACAGCTTGTATCAACACTACCTATACATGATACAAGAATAATACAAAACGAAGAAGAAGGCAAAAATGACTTCTTAATTCTTCATTCAAAACTAGCAATAAAAGAAGCATATATTGCAGTAAACCAAACAAAATATATCTTGCTTTGTGGAGATACATTTAAAACAGAAGCTCAAAATTCACTTTTAAAAGTACTAGAAGAGCCACCTTTAAATATAATATTTATTTTAATTACTACATCAAAAAATTCAATTTTACCAACTATTTTATCAAGAATGCCACATAAATATCTAAAAACAAAAGTTGAGATTAAAAGGTGTGAATTAGATTTTAATAACTTAGATTTAAATACAATATATTTATTTTTAAAACAAAATCAAAGAATCTCAAAGAATGAAACTAAAGAATTAATAGAATCTATGATGTATAAAATACATGAAGATAAAAGAAAGTTAAGTAGTGAAGAACTTGATAGTTTTGTAAAAGCCATAAAACTTTGTAATTTAAACTCTAAACCAATAAACTTATTAACAATATTATTACTAAACCTAAGTAGTAAGAAATGACATTTTATAAGGTAAATTCAAATGATTATGAAGCTTTATATGAAAAGCTAGCTTGCGAAAAAGCTGGTGCAAAAATTATATCTAAAAAATCAAATATAAATACACTATATATAAAAGATTTACACACAGGTGCAGCTAATATACTTAAGCAAGATGCTTTATCTATAGGGGCTGATTTAGCAGTACCAAGAGGAACTATCCTTAATACTACTAAAACAGTTGATGCAATACTTGTAGGGACAAATAAACATTTTGAGATATTATCAAAAAAAGAGTTATCTCAACCATTTGGTCTTAAACTACTAGCACAAGAACTAAAAGATTTTATTCCATCAAAAAAATCAAAAACAAAGATCATGGGAGTTATAAATGCAAATGATGACTCTTTTTATGAAAATAGTAGATTTAAAAATAAAGATGCAATAAGTAAAATAAAACAAATGATAATTGATGGTGCAGATATTATAGATATAGGTGCCGTTAGTTCAAAACCAGGAAGTATTGAAGTTTCAAGTAAAGAAGAACTAGAACGTATCAAGCCAATTTGTGATGAGATAAAAACACTTAAACTATATGAAGAGGTTACATTTTCTATAGATAGCTATAGTGTAGAAGTAATAGAATATGCACTTAAAAGTGGATTTAGTATTGTAAATGATATTACAGGATTAGAAGATGATAAAGTTGCTAAAGTGACTGCAAAATACGATGCAAGTATAGTTATAATGCATATGCTAAATAAACCATCAAATATGCAAGATAATCCTAAATACGATAATGTAGTACTTGAAATAGATAAATTTTTCAAGCAAAGAATACAAAAAGCAAAAGAGTTTGGAATCAAAAATATTATACTTGATGTTGGTATTGGTTTTGGAAAGACTTTAGAATACAATTTAGAATTGTTAAATAACTTAGAACACTTTTCACATTTTGGGTATGAAGTATTACTTGGGGCAAGTAGAAAATCTCTTATTGATATGATAGTACCAAATACTCCTGCCTCACAAAGACTAGCTGGTACTTTAGTTATACATCTTGATGGTATAAAAAAAGGTGCATCGATTATTAGATGCCATGATGTAAAAGAACATTTTCAAGCTATACAAGTACAAGAAGCAATAAATAAGGTTTTATAATGAAGTTTATCTTTTATTTTATATTATTATTTAGTTTTTTAGATGCAAGAATCTTAACAATTTACAATGAAGAAGAGATTAACGCACAAAAAAACAGTAAATATAAAATGGAAGTTGCCAATACTTATTATGATAGCGGTGAAATACGTACAAAACTTATATATACAGATAAGCAAATATATGGTGTAAAGACTTATTTTGCAAAAGACAATACAATTATTGCAGAAGAATCTTTCATAAACAATCAACTTGATGGTGTAAAAAAAGAGTATTATTTAAATGGAAAAATTAAATTAGAAATTAATCTTAAAAATAACAATAAACACGGTAGGGAAACTGCATTTTATAGAAGTGGAGTGATAAAACACATTGCATATTATAGAAATAGCCAGATTGAAGGTATCAAAAAAACATACTACCCAAACTCATCAATTTTAGCAATAACAACATATAAAAATGGTAGAAAAAATGGTTTAAAAAAATTATATTTTTTAAAAAATACATTAAAGTCTGAAAGTTTTTATAAAAATGATGAGTTGCATGGGCGTTCGAAAGAATATTATGTGACTGGAGAATTATATAGTATAACAATGTATCAAAATGATAAAAAACATGGTATTGAACTAATGTTTAAACAAAATGGTATAGAACTAAGTAAAAAAGTATATAAATATGGGGAACTTTTTGATGCAGATGAAAAGCTTACAGATGAAGCTAAAAAAGAGTTAAATATATTTTTCACTTATTATAAAAATGGAAAGATTAAAACAGAGTCAACTTATATAGATGGTGTGATAAGTGGTAATCATAAAAGTTTTTATATGGATGAACAGTTGAAGTCAGAAGTTTTTTATATAAATGGTTTAAAAAATGGTGTTGAAAAGCATTATTATAAAAATTCTGAATTAAAGCAAAAAGTATATTATTTTATGGGTATGAAGCATGGATTGTTTATAAAGTACAGATATGACGGAACAATTATTAGTGAAGTTAGATATGTAAAAAATATACTACATGGAAAAAGCAAATTTTACCATAGAAATGGAAAAATAAAAGAGATCCTGAAATACTCTAAAAACAAAAGAAATGGTACACAATTTTTATTTTACAAAAATGGAAAACTTAAGTCAGAATACAGATATAAAGAAGATAAATTACATGGAGTTACAGCAAATTATGATAGAAGAGGTAAACTTGTAAATAAATTAATTTATATAGATGGAAAACTACAAAAATAGTTTATTTTTTATTTGATTTTAGCTAAAATAGTTTTACTTATATAAATGGATAATAAATGACTGTAAACATAACTTTACCTAATGCCTCATACGATATCAATATTGATAAACTTAAACAAATAAAACTTAATACAAAAGTTGTTATTGTAACTAATCCAACTATTTCTAATCTTCATTTAGACTATGTTCTTTCTAGAATTGAAGCTAAAGAAGTAAGCGTTGTAACTGTTAAAGATGGTGAACAATATAAACATATGCAAACTATTGAAGATATCTTAGAACATTGTTTTAATCAAAAGCTAAATCGAAGCTCTATACTTATTGCATTTGGTGGTGGAGTTATTGGTGATATGACTGGATTTGCAGCATCTATTTATCAAAGAGGAATTGACTTTATTCAAATACCTACTACATTGCTTTCACAAGTTGATGCAAGTGTTGGTGGTAAAACTGGTGTAAACAATAAATTTGGGAAAAACTTAGTTGGTGCTTTTCACCAACCTATTGAAGTAAATATTGATCCATACTTTTTAACAACTTTACCAAAAAGAGAATTTTCAGCAGGTGTAGCAGAAATAATAAAAATGGCTGTATGTTTTAATATAGAATTTTTTACTTGGCTTGAGCAAAACGATATAAGAATTGATGAAAATACAAAAATTGCAATTGCTAAATCTGTGGAAACAAAAGCTTGGGTTGTATCTCAAGATGAAAAAGAAAAAGGTCTAAGAGCTGCACTTAATTATGGGCATACATTTGGACATGTTGTGGAAAATGAAACTAAATACAATACATATTTGCATGGTGAAGCAGTTGGAATTGGAATGGTTATGGCAAATGACTTAGCTGTAAAAATTGGTATTATGAGTGTGGATGAGGCACTAAGAGTAAAAACTTTACTTGAAAAGTACGACATCCCTACAACTTATTGTATAAAAGATGTAGATGATTTTTATGAACATTTTTTCTTAGATAAAAAGAGTCTTGATGATAAGATTAAATTTATTTTACCTATTGGAATTGGTGATTGTAAAATAACTGATGAAGTTTCAAGAGAAACTGCTTGTGCAGTATTAAGGACTTTTTCTTGCTAAATAATATATTTAAAACTTTATTTTTTATATTTTTAATTTCTTTAAATTTAAATGCAAAAGATGTAAAAGCCCAAGAAATTGTTGAAACTATGGATGTTCTGAAGATAAAAGATACAGTTAAAATTTTGGATGAAGAACTAGATAACAATATTTGGATTACTAGATATAACAACTACCTAACATATAGAAAAATTGAAGCAGAATTAGTAAAAATAAAAAAAGATGCTAAAAAATATGGAAGATGGAAGGGTAGTAAATATAAAGAGCTTTCTTACCAATTAAGAAACAAAATAAAAATAAAAGAAAATGAGCTATCACTAATAAGTGAATATAAAGATTCACCTATTGGAAGTATGATTAAACCAAAAGACTTGCCTAAAGCTCCAACAGTTACAAATCCTTTTAATATAATTGAAGCATATAACTACATAAGTAAATTAAATGGAAGTGTTGATGAGTATGAACAGACAAATATAGAACTTAGTGATTTACTTATTACGGTTGATTTAAAAATAAAAGAGTACCAAAAGCTTTATGAAATAGATAAGAAGAAATCAACTAAAACTGAGCTAGAGTTACTAAAAAAAGAGTTAAAAGACTTTATTATGGTGGTGGATATTGTATCAACTACACATGAAGTTTATAGTAGAAAAATAGATCAAGTAATTCTAGAAGTTAATGATGCTATAGCAGAAGAAATTGCAAGAACAATAAAAATGATTTTTATAATCCTTATTTTAATATTATTAGCTTATGGAGTTAAAGTTGCAATAAAAAGATATGTACAAGAAGATGATCACCATTATACAGCAAATAAACTAATCAATTTTCTACTTATTGTTATAATCATATTTATAATATTATTCTCATACATTGAAAATGCTTCATATCTAGTAACATTTTTAGGATTTGCATCTGCTGGTATTGCTATTGCATTAAAAGATTGGTTTATGTCTATGTTTGGTTGGATGGCTATCATGACTAGTGGAGCTATAACTGTTGGAGATAGAATAAAAGTAACTAGAGATGGTATTGAAGTAGTTGGAGATGTATTGGATATATCTCTGTTTAAAATTGCAATTAGAGAAGATGTGACTCTTACTAGTTATAGACAAAATAGACGTTCTGGAAGAGTATTTTTTATACCAAATAACTATATATTTACAGATATGATTGCAAACTATACTTTTGATGGACTAAGAACTGTATGGGATGGAATAGATGTAAATATTACATTTGATTCTAACCATAAAAAAGCGGTAGAATTAGCAAAAAGTATTGCTACCGCACATGCAAAAGGTTATACTGATCTTACTAGAAAAAGGTTACAAAAACTTAGAAAAAAATATATTCTAAGAAGTACAAATCCTGAGCCAAGGGTATTTGCTATGATGGAACCATATGGTATTACTATATCTACTTGGTATTATACAAATTCACATGCTACACTTGCTTTACGAAGTACTATAAGTATGGAGATACTTGAAGCTTTTAAATCAGCAGATGATATAACTATTGCTTACCCAACTCAAACATTAAGAGTTGCAAATCATGGTCCAATAGAGCCAGAATCTTTACTACCTGGAACTACAACTACTGGATTATTTGATGGTCCAGTAGCTACATAGGAAAAGCGATGTTTTCTAAACAAAAAGTATTTTTTAAAACATTTGGGTGTAGAACAAATGTTGTAGACTCCCAAATTATGATGTCAAAACTAAAAGATTTTGACCTTACTTTTAGTGAGAAAGATGCAAATATCGTTGTTATCAATTCTTGTACAGTAACAAATAGTGCAGATAGTACAGCTAGAAATTATATAAATTCTTTAAAAAAATTTCCTAATAATCCTCGTGTAATATTTACAGGTTGTGGAGTATGGACAAAAGGAGAGAGTTTATTTAAAGAAAATAAAATTGATGCACTTTTTGGACATAGTGAAAAAGAAAAAATCAATACACTTTTAAAGCAAGAAGATAGATTTTTTCAAGCTGGAGATTTAAAACATCTTGATGAAACTATTATAGATGAGATGAAAGGTAAAAGTAGAGCCTTTGTAAAGATTCAAGAGGGATGTGACTTTAGATGTTCATATTGTATTATTCCTTTTGTAAGAGGTGATGCTAGAGCTTACAGTGAAGAGAAAATATTAGAACAAATATCTATTCTTGCTTCAAATGGTTTTGGAGAATTTATCCTAACAGGAACAAATCTGGGTTCTTATGGTAAAGGGCTAGAAAATAAAAAAGATGGTTTAGCTCTTTTACTTAAAAAGATTTCTCAAATTAGAGGAGTAAGAAGAATTCGACTTGGAAGTGTTGAACCTATACAAATAACTGATGAGTTTAAAGAATTACTAAGTGAACCATGGATGGCAAAACAACTACATATTGCACTTCAGCATACTACAAAAGATATGTTAAGTATAATGAATAGAAGAAATAAACTAGAAAAAGATTTAGAATTATTTGAATATATTTCTTCTAAAGGTTATGCTTTAGGAACTGATTTCATTGTTGGACATCCAGGAGAAAGTAAAGAAATCTGGGAAGAAGCTATTCGGAATATACATAAATTTCCACTTACTCATATACATGCATTCACCTATTCAAAAAGAGATGGTACGCCAAGTGCTACTATGAGTGGTGAAGTAAATGGAAATGTTGCTAAGGCAAGACTAAAAGAGCTTACAGATATAATATATGAAAAGAACTATATCTTTAGACAAAATACAAATCCACTTGAAGTTTTAATAGAGCAAAATAAAAATGGAAAGTATATAGGATATGATCAATACTTTAACTCAATAGAAGTAGAGAGTAATAGCGATATTGTTGGTGACTGGATATATGTTGAAGATTATACAGTACAAAAAAATATCACAAAAGCAAAGTTTTAAGTAAAGGAATATAAATGTTTAACAATGACAATAATAATTTAAATAGTGAAAAAAATATGAAACTTATGATAATAAGTGCTTCAGTTCTTGTAGGATTGTTTATTTATACTATGATAAAAAGTGATTCAGTTATGCAAAATGGAAGTTACTTTTTAGGTATAGGTTTTATATTAGCGCTTATGGTAGTGTCTTTTTATATACAAAAATATAAAAATAAAATACAAAAAATAATTCCAGATAATAAGTTCCAAAATAAACTTGATGAAAATATTAAACAAAGTGAAACTTCTAATAGTGAAAATATTCAAAGTGAACAAAGTATAACTATTGAAGCAATAACTTCTAATATCACTTTTGATGATGTGGCTGGAATAAGCTCAATAAAAGAAGAACTTGAAGAGATAGTAGACTTCTTAAATAATCCAAAAAAATATAAAAAATATGATGTAGTACTTCCAAAAGGTGTATTACTTGTAGGACCTCCAGGAGTTGGTAAAACACTAATTGCAAGGGCAGTTGCCGGTGAAGCTGATGTTCCATTTTTTTATCAAAGTGGAGCAAGCTTTGTTCATATATATGTAGGTATGGGTGCAAAACGAGTAAAAGAATTATTTGCAAAAGCAAAAGCAACTGCTCCTTCTATTATATTTATAGATGAAATAGATGCAATAGGAAAAAGTAGAGGAATGGGTAGCAATGATGAAAGAGAAGCTACACTAAATGAACTACTTACTCAAATGGATGGTTTTGATGCTCAAAGTGATGTTATCGTTATAGGGGCAACTAATAAAATAGAAGTTTTAGATGAAGCACTTTTAAGAGCGGGTAGATTTGATAGAAGAGTATTTTTAACACTTCCATCACTTCAAGATAGAACAAAGATATTAAAACTATATGTAAAAAATAAAAATATGAATTTTGATATCGATAAACTAGCCTTAGATACAAGTGGCTTTAATAGTGCTGCTTTAGCAACTCTAATAAATGAAGCCTTACTAAATATGATAAAAAGATCGGGAACATCTTTACTTGAAGAAGATATAAATATAGCAAAACAAAAAGTACAATTTGGTAAAAAACAATCTAATATTTTATGTGCAGACCAAAAAGAGATATTAGCTATCTATCAAGCATCAAAAGCATTTATTATTAAACAAACTGTTAGTTTATTTGATGAAGGTATTTCAAGTGATGATTGCCTTTATCCATCAAAAAGTCAGTTAGAACAAAAAATTAAAAATAACCTTGCAGGTTCTATTGGACTTGAAGTTATTAAAAAAGAGCCTTATGCTGTATTTGAATCTGAGATGCAAGTTGCTCAAAATATTGCTAAAGATATTGTTTATAAATATAAAATGGAACGAAGTGAAAATGATATAATTATTAGACTAAAAGAGGAACTTAAAGTACAGTTTTTAGAAAATAGCAATGAAGTTCATAAACTAAAAGATACAATTTTAAAAGACGAAACTATTGTATTTTAGTGGTTTTTGCTTAGAAAATGAAAAAGAGCTATTCAAAGAATATATAGAAGAAAATGACTTCACCGTGAGTGGGTTTTCATATGGAGCAATCAAAGCTTTTCAATATACTTTAAAATGTATACAAGAAAAGAAAAGAGTAGATAAACTACAATTATTTTCTCCTGCCTATTTTAATATCCAATCAATAAAATTCAAAAGACTACAACTTATGTTTTTCAAAAAAGATGAAAATGAATATAAAAATAACTTTGTAAAAAATACAATATATCCTAACAATATAAGTATAGAAAAGTATATAACAAATGGTACTTATGATGAGCTTGATGAATTGCTAAATTATGAATGGAATGAAGAAAATTTAAGTACTATTGTAAATGCAAATATAAAATTAGAAGTTTTTGTTGGAAGTGAAGATAAGATAGTAAATAGTGAATATTCTAAAGAGTTATTTAGGAAGTTTGGTGAGGTTTATTATATCAAAGGTGTTGGGCATAGTTTAACTTAGTTGATTAATGCAAAGTATCCATATCAATAGAAGCTATACTTGAGTCAATACTATGTAAAAACTCAAGTAACTTCTTAATATTTTTAGACCTTATTAACATCTCATATCTATATTTATTAGCTATTTTAAACACAGCACATTCTTTAAAACCTATGAGTTCTATATCATTTTGATTTATGACTTGTTGTACATAAAAATCAAGCTTTTCTTTTGCAATAATACCATTTGAGTGTGAAAACACTACTTTTGCTAATCTTATATTTGGTGGATATATATCAGCCCTACAGTCTAACTCATCTTTTAAAAAGTCTTCATAATCTTTTTGTTCAATGTATTCAGTAAAAAATTCTTTATTTTTAGTTTGAATTATCACTTCACCATCTCCATTTCTTCCACTTCTTCCTGCTATTTGAAGAGTTAGAGATAGTGCTTTTTCTCTTATTTTATATGATGTCATATTGAAAATAGAATCTATTCCTAGTATAACTGCTAAAGTTACATTATGATAGTCATGACCTTTTGAAAGCATTTGTGTTCCTACAAGAATATCTATTTTTTGTTCATTAAAATCTTTTAGAGTTTTTCTTAAAATTTTATCTGTTTTTATACTATCTCTATCAAAACTTTCAATGATTCTATTTGGAAACATTATCCTTAGTTGCTCTTTTACTTCAGCAGTACCTAAACGATAGTTTTTAATAGTTCCTGTTTTACAAGTAGGACATATAGTAGGAATTGCTTGTGTGTAGTTGCAGTAGTGACACATGAGTGCTTTGTTATATTTATGTAAACTAAGAGATACAGAACAAAAAGGACACTCAACACTTTTAGAACAATCAGCACATATCTGGTACTTAAAGTTTGCACGAGTTGGTAAGAAAACTATTACTTGCTTTTGCTTATCTAAAGTAGTGTGAATATTATTGACTATTTTATTTGTAAGTTTTAAATTTTCTTCATCATAAATAATTTTTTTTGTTGTATCAAAAAATGTTTCTTTGATTCTTATGTATGGAATTTTAGCAAATGATGATATAGATGGAGTAGCACTTCCTAGAACTATTTGAATATCATATTTGCTTCCTAAGTATATAGATATATCTTTTACATTTAGTCTTGGTTTATTGTCTGCTTTATATGAATCATCGTGTTCTTCATCTACAACTATCAAGCCTAAATTTTCATATGGCAAAAATAAGCAAGATCTAGCACCTGCAATTATTTTTATACTTCCTTCTTGAAGTCCTTGTAAAATAGTTTCTTTTTTCTTTTTTTGTATTTTAGAATGCCATATGGCAACACTAGTGCCAAATACAGTTTCAAGTCTTTTTTGCATTTGTGGAGTAAGAGATATTTCTGGCATAAGTAAAATTGCTTGTTTGTTTTGATTTAAAATATTCTCAATGGCTTTTATGTATATTTCTGTTTTTCCACTTCCTGTATTTGCAAATAAAAGTGCTGTTTTATTTTGATTTAAAAATTCTAGTGCTTTTTCTTGTGTATTAGAAAGTTCTATATTGCACGAAAACTCTTCTAGTATATTTTTATTTGTAAACTTTTCATTAAATGGAGTATATAAACTAAGTGCTTCACCTAGGCTAGATACATAGTATTGACTAATAAATTTAGCTGTATCAAGCATCTTTTTATCATAATTAAAATTTAAAATTTCAGATATAAGAATACACTTGAAGCTCGGTTTTTCTACTTTTTTGACTACAACACCATCTAATAGTTTTTTTCTTCTTTGTAAGGGAACTGATACTTTTTGACCTATTTTTATATCTTCCATTGAAGAATATGTAAGTGGTTCAAGGGGTGATTTTAATAGTGCTATTTCATAATAGTTGTAAAGCATTAGTTTAGTATCTCTTTGCAGTTATTTTCACTTTTCTCACATATAAATGTATGATTAGTTTTGTTATAAAAAAACTTTATACTTTCATTTTGATTTATCCAAAAGTGATATATGCTATTTGATTCTTTACTCCAAGAGTTTGTATTGTTTTTATTTTCTAAAAATGGTTTTGACAGAATATTTGAAAATAAATTTTCATCATCATCTAAACTTTCTAATAATATATCTGAATTTTTTAATACATTTTTATTTTTATAGTTTTTCAAGGCATTCTGTATAATTATCATGTCAGTTTTTGCTTTAATATAAGTTGTTTTTAAAGATGTATGCCAAAGTTTAGGAATAGCTATACTTGCAATTATAGAGATAATCATAATAGAAAAAACTATTTCTATTATTGAAAAGCCCTTATATTTTAATATCATCAATCTTTACTGATAAATCTTCTAGTGAATTTTCTAGCTGTACTAATTCATGAGTTTTTTTGATATATGCAAGTAACAATTCACTTGTATCAAGATTTGAATTTAGGTTAATAAACTTACTTATTCCATCATGTATTTTATTGTCTTCATCGCTTCCTATATCAACTGTATAAGCCTTGTGATTTATATGAAATGTCATACTGTTTCTTCTTCCATAAATTCCACAGGAATATTTATAGTATCTGCTACTTTTGCAATATTTAGTGCTTTATCTATATTTAAAAGCATATTTTCATTGTTGTATTTTAGTCTATCATTTTGATCTTCTAGTTCTAATATTTTATTTTTCAAAGCATTATTCTCACCTGATAATAAATTTATTTTTGAAGATAAGTTGTTTATTTGTTGCTTAAGTTTGTCTAAAATATACATATATCTATTTTAGCAAAATAATCATTAATTAATAGTTTTTAAAGTATAATAGATATTATAAATAAAGAAAAAAGAAAGAAAATATGAATAAAAACTTCACACCATTATTTTTAGTATTTGGATTGATTATTACAATTGTTGTAGTTTTTATTTCTATGTCAAATGTTCAAAGTATGGTAGTAGTGGTAAAAGATAATATTGAAAAAAAACCATTAGAAATAAAACTAAATCATTATCAAGATAGTGACTGTGGAATGGTAATAGATGAAATAAAATATGCCTCACAAGTAATATCTCCAAAAGGAACTACTTGGTTCTTCCATGATCATGGTGGTCTTATAAATTGGCTAGAACTTAGAAACTTTAAAGACGATGCTAAGATATGGGTACATGCAATAGATACAAATACTTGGATAGATGGAAGAATAGCTTGGTATAGTAGAAATGAAATTACCCCTATGGAATATGGCTTTGGTGCATATAAAAATAAAAAAGAAAATCTAATAACATATGAAAAAATGAGACTGCATCAACTACGAGGTGAAAATATGACAAATCCAGCAATTAAAAAGCAACTTCTAGGACTATAATGGAAACTATTGACATACTTTCAATCATAACAATTGCATTTTTAGGTTCTTTTGGACACTGCGTTGGTATGTGTGGTGGGATTGTAATAGCTTACAGTAGTACAAAAGTGGAGCAAGGATGGAGTAGAGCGAAGCAAAGTACTTCACACTTATTGTATTCATTTGGAAGAATTACTACTTATATGATTCTTGGGCTTGTATTTGGTGCTATTGGTGGAGTTGCTACATTTTCAAATACTGCAAATGGTATTTTATGGATAGTTGCAGGAACTGCTATGATTCTTACAGGACTATCACTTCTAGGTAAAATAAAATTTTTAACTATTATAGAACATTCAATATCATCATCAAAAATATATCAAACAAACTTCAAATCACTTTTAAAAAGTCAAACATTACTTAGCTTTTTTCTACTTGGTATGCTAAATGGACTATTGCCTTGTGGTTTTGTATATTTCTTTGCAATAACAGCAGCAAGTACAGGTGATGCTTTAAGTGGTGCATTGGTTATGCTTATATTTGGTCTTAGTACGATACCTGCACTTTTTTCTTTAGGATTTTTTGTAGGTTTATTTAATCAAGGAAATTTTAGACATATTATGATTAAATTAGCTGCAATTAGTGTTTTGATATACGGTGGATATACTGTATATAATGGTTATACATATATAGAGAACCAAAATAAGACATTGTTAGAATGTCATACATAAAAAGGATTTAAGATGATGAAAAGTTTAATTATAAGTTTAATTTTAGTTATAAATTTATTTGCAGCAGAAGATGTATATTTTTTACCTAAACAATCAAAAGAAGCAAAATCTGAGATACTAAGTTTAATAGATAATGCAAAAAGTAATATTGATATTGCAATGTATAACTTCAAACATCGTAAATTTGCAAAGGCTTTAGGAAATGCAGCAAAAAGAGGTGTTGAAGTAAAGCTTTATTATTATAAAAAGAAAGTTACTTTAGATAAAAAAATAAAAGCTATAAAAGTAAAAACTAAACTTCATACTAAAATTGCTATTTTTGATAAGAAAAGAGTTGTATTTGGCAGTTTAAATTGGACAAAAGATTCATTTAAAAAGAACTATGAAGTTATGTATGTTACAGATAAAAAAGATATTGTAGAAGAGTTCAATGAGTTCTTTAAAACAATCAAAAGAAGATAAGGAAATAATTTTATGTTAGAGATTGCAATTGCAGGTTACTGTTTATATTTTTTAATTAGTATTTATACATCATTTATGCAAGTAGATTATGTAAAAAGAGCTAAAACAAAAAATGCTGTTATATTAACACCCACAAAATTTATAGAAGCAGGAAACTATAGTGTCGAGACTCAAAGATTATCAATACTTAGTTCTTTTTATGATTTTATTTTATTTTTTATGTGGATTAGTTTTGGTCTTGCATTTTTAGATGATATGACTATTACATATCAAGGGTGGACAAAGGCTGTTATATTTATAGACTTATTTATAATCATAAATTGGTTTTTAGGACTTCCTTTTGAACTATATAGTACATTTAAAATAGATAAAAAATATGGTTTTTCAAATATGACACCAAAATTATACATTCAAGATACTATTAAAAGTTCAATATTATTTTTACTATTTGGTTCTGTTGTTATTGCAGTACTTGCACTTATCATTGAATCTTTTCCTTCTTGGTGGATATATGGATTTGTATTTATATTTGTAACTTTTGTACTTATAAATATGCTTGCTCCATATTTTATGATGATGTTTAATAAGTTTGAACCTTTAAAGGATGAAGAATTATCTCAAAAAATTAAAGCCTTACTTGATAGTGTTGGATTTAAAAGCTCTGGAGTATTTTCAAGTGATGCATCAAAAAGAGATAATAGACTAAATGCATATTTTGGAGGACTTGGAACTTCTAAAAGAGTGGTGTTATTTGATACTCTAATAGAAAAGCTAACACACAATGAACTTCTAGCTGTTTTAGGACATGAATTAGGACATGCAAAAAATGGAGATATTTATAAAAATATCGGAATTATGGGTGTAGTGTTTTTTACTATATTTGCTATATTTGGAAATTTACCGGAAGAATTATTTTTGCAACTTCATTTAAACAATGAACCTTATGCTGTTATTATTATAATTATGATGTTTACCTCTCCTATTTTCTTTTTTCTTATGCCTTTAATGTCTGCAATGAGTAGACACAATGAATACGCAGCAGATGAGTTTGGAAGTGACTTAGCTAGTGAAGAAGACTTAGTAAATGCACTTTTAAAACTAGCAAATGAAAATAAATCATTCCCACTTTCTCACCCTTTATATATTTTCTTTTTCTATTCTCACCCACCACTAGTAGATAGATTGAAAGAGTTAGGATATACAGGTGCTGGAATTGCCCAGATGAAAGATGATGATTCGTTAAAAGGTGATTGTAAAATAGATGAATAATAAACCAAAATATCATCTTTTCAAAAATACTCAATATGCTTTAGAAGGATTTGTACACGCTTTTAAAACTGAAAGTTCATTTAAGCTAGAACTTTTAGCCTTTGTCTTTATACTTCCTCTAATATTTTTATTTGATTTTACTGTTAATCAACAAGCAATATTAATATGTACAGCATTTTTAGTCTTGATTGTAGAGTTATTAAATAGTGCTATTGAGAATGTAGTTGATTTAGTAACTAAAGAGATACACCCACTTGCAAAAAGTGCAAAAGATATTGGTGCAACAGCTGTAATGTTTAGTATCTCTTTGCATCTTATTTGTTGGGGATTATTTTTAATATGAAAATATGTATAGTTAAGCTTTCTGCAATGGGTGATATTATTCATGCTATGGCTGCTTTACAGTTTATAAAAAAAAAATTACCTACATGTACAATAGATTGGATAGTTGAAGAAGGGTTCAAAGGTGTTTTAGAAAATAATCCACATATAAATAATATCTTACCAATATCTTTAAAATCAATAAAAAAGAAAAAATATGAAATATTTAATCAAATAAAAATATTAAAAGAATATTCAAAAAACAACTACGATTTAGTTATAGATGCACAAGGTCTTTTAAAATCTGCAATTGTTTCAAAAATAGTAGGTGGAAAAGTTGTAGGAAGTAAAATAGTTGGCTACTCAAAAGATTCGATAAGAGAAGGTATAGCTTCATATTTTTACGATGAAAAAGTAAAAATAGGATATGCAAGAAATACAATAGATAGAAATGTAAAAGTATTATGCGAACCTTGTGGTGTAAAAGTTAATGAAGATAAAATATTAGCTAAAAAACCATTTTTATATTTTGAAAAAACTGCTGAAGAGAAACTAGAAGAAAAATACAATTTATTTGTAATAGGTTCTACATGGGAAAGTAGAAATTATCCAAAAGAAAAATTTGTACAAATAGCAGAAGAACTAAAAACTATGACTTATATAGTTTGGGGAAGCGAAGAAGAGCATGAAAAAGCTATCTGGATGGAACAACAAAGTGAATATCTAAAAGTATTACCAAGAGATAGTTTAAACAGACTAAAAGAAGTAATAGCTTCATGTAATATACTAATAGGAAATGACACGGGACCTACTCATATGGCATGGGGACT
>DQSS01000349.1 GCA_015663165.1 Arcobacter sp.
AGCAGCTTTTAGCTCAACTTCTATTGCATCTAATTTAGCCTTACCACTTCCTATAATTGGATTTGTAGTAGTAATATTTGATGCAATTTTACTTTCACCACTTACTATGCTTGCATCAGATATTGCAGTTTTAACACCTGGAACTAATGATGATATTTGAAGTTGTCCTGTTGTATTTACACTGGCTTTCATACCTTGTATTGCTGATATTTTATCTGCTAATAAATTAAGCGTTGTTTGTATATTTACTGCTAAACTTGTTGAATTTGTAGAAATTCCTTGTGATATATTTGTATTTCCAATTTTTATTTCTACACTTGTTGTATTAGCATCAAATAAAGAAGTATCAAATTGTGCTATTGATTCTTGCTTTGTTGCAGCAACACCAGCAGTAGGTAAAGATGAATATAAATTTAATTCTGACTTGTAAGAACTTATAAGTTGTTCTACATCTGATATTTTAGCTTCTTTTGTTTTATAATTATTACCTGAATTAGTAATACTGTCATCGCTTGCTGATTCATTATAGTTTGTTGTTTTTACATTTACATTTTCAATATTAGAACCGTTATTAGTTTTAATAACTTGTGATGCAACAAAATTAGAATATTCATCAGTAAATGCTGTATCATTTGCATTTGTAGCATTATATGTGGCTACTCCTGATACAACACCTTGTATATTATATCCATTTGGCATTTGTAGTGTTCCATCTTCGCCCATTCTAAAGTCACCTGCTCTTGTATATAAGACTTCATTTGTATCTCCCTTAACCATAAAGAAACCTTTTCCTTCAATGGCCATGTCATAAGGACTATCTGTAAGCTTTAGTGAGCCTTGAGTAAAGTTTTTATCAATTACTTTAGAAGATACACCCATACCAATCTCACCTTGATACATAAGATCAGCAAATGATATTTGATCTGATTTATATCCTATTGTATTAACATTTGAAATATTATTTGACTCAGTATTTAAAGCACCTTGAAAACTATTTAATCCAGATATTCCACTATATAATGCACCAATCATGACAATTACCCGTGAACTTTTGTAATACTTGTTACAGGTATTTTAGTAAGCTTATCTGAATATACTGGTAGCGCTGAAGAAATTTCATATTTATTTAAAATATCTTCATCAGTTATAACTTTACCGTCATTATCTTGGAATACATATTTACCATCAATAGTTTGAAATGCTCCATTGTCTAAAAGAACTGCATTTATTCCAGTGTCTTTGCCATCTTTATCAAGTATTTTACCAGTTGAATCATAACTTAAGTTTGTATATACAGTTTCTCCATCTACTTCTTCAGAAGTTCTAACACTGTGATAATATCCTGTTTGAGCTTGTGCATTTATATATATTTCATTGTCTATATTTTCAACAGTTGCTACTTTAAATGAATTTAAAAATCCTGTTTCTTCATCAACTGTTCCATTTTCGATTACTTTCCCCATAAAACCTACAGCATTTGAAAGTGATGAAGCAGCATAGGATTTAGTAAGCGCAGCTAATGATATAGACATATCATTGTTCGCTTCAATTGTTGACATTTTAAGTTGTGAATCCATAAGCGCTGTAGAATCCATTGGTTTAGTTGGATCTTGCATTCTCATCTCTTCAAGTAATAACTTTAAAAAGTCATCATTTGTTAATTTATCATTTGATATTGCTGTTGTATAAGAGTTACCATCAACACCGATTGAACTGTTTACTTCTACATTTTCTACTTCCATAATAAAATCCTCACTTTATAAAACTTGTTCGTTAAAGAAATAACCAACAACATTATCCACATCCATAGCATCTTGAATTCTAACTGCAAGTTTTTCATCAATAACTATAATATCACCCATACCAATGATTCTAGAGTTTACATATATATCTCCACCAGCTCCTGCTAGCTTGTCAAGTGAAACAATATCACCAGCACTAAGACTAAGAAATTTCTGAATATCAATATCTGTACTACCAAGTAATACATCAACTGATATCTGTGCATCAACTAAACTGCTGTAATCTTGTTCTGTAATTTCCATAATTAAATCTTTTTAGTAATTTTAATTATTTTAACATAATTTAACTAAGTATTGTATAGTTTATAAGGAAGATTAAGTATTCTATGGTTTGTTAAACTAATATG
The DNA here is from genome assembly GCA_015663165.1 of Arcobacter sp. Lineage (GTDB taxonomy): Bacteria > Campylobacterota > Campylobacteria > Campylobacterales > Arcobacteraceae > CAIJNA01. The sequence goes on from DQSS01000349.1 coordinate 2,150, forward strand.
AAGAAAAGGAGTGTATTTTACTTATACAAAAGCTATTACATCTACTTTTTAATTTAAATTAATGTATCTAATGATTCTAGTATAGTTTGAACTTTTGCTTCAATATTACCATCAAAATTACCTAAATCACTGGCAATTACAACTCCACCTGCTGTAACATTTTGGTCTTCTTGAATTTTAATAAAGTCTTCTAAATTTAATTCATCTTTCAATGAAATATAGTCTTTTGGATTTAAGTGTATTGTTATTTGAGAAGCAGTTTTTATCTTATTTAATATATTTTCAACAGTAACTTTTGCTATGTTAGCAGACTGTTCCCCTATTTCTACTCCAATAATCTTTTTGGATATACTCATTGATGTTTTTAGTATTTTGGTTTCTAATTGAAAAGTTGCTTGCTCAAAAAATGCTGCATAGTTTTTAAGATCTTTTAGTGCTTGTGTTAATTGCTTATCTAAGTCTTTACCTTTTATTCCATCATTTTCAATGTTAACTACTTTTTGTTCTATAGAATTTAATTGAGATGTTAATTTTTGTATTTCTATTAATACTGGATCAATATTTCCATTTAATGATTTATCATTTAAAGTTGCTATCTCTTTCATTTGTTCAGACTGAACTGGAGGTTGATTTGAATTAAAAGTACCTAAAGTATATATTTCAGCATTTTCAGATGATATAATTCTTGCATTTGAATTTACGTTGTTATTCATCCATATCTCTTTCTATTGCACCTGATTCTATAAGTTTTTGTGCCTCATCTAGCATTTTTCTTTGAGCAGCTTCTACATCTTTTACTTTTACTTTTCCAAGCATTTCATACTCTTCTTCGAACCTACCTTTAGCTCTTGCGCTCATAGCTCCTAAAATAGCATCTAAATGCTCTTCTGGAGCACCTTTTAATGCAACTGCTAAGTCCCCTGCATCTACTTCTGCAAGTATTTTCATAAGATCTGCAGATTCAAGATCAACAAGATCTTCGAATACAAACATATTATCTTTTATTTCTTTTGAAAGTTTTGCGTTCATGCCATCTATTGTTTTTAGAATTTCTTGTGATTTTGGTCCCATTCTATTTAATACATCTGCCACAACTTTTACACCACCAACTTCTGAAACTTGAGAAAGTAATGACTCTAATTTTTTTTCTAGAATTGATGACATTGTTCTTACAATTTCTGGAGAAACATCCTTGATGGTAGCCATTTGTATTGTTACTTTTACTCTTGTCTCATCATCTAAGGTATTTAATAATTCAGCAGCTTGTCCTGCTTCCATATGTGATAAAATTACTGCCATTGTTTGAGGTGATTCATCTTTTATAAAATCTGCTAATTGCTTAGGATTTACATTTTCAAGATAAGAAAAAGATGATTGGGCTTGTGCCATCTGAGATAATTTTGATAAGACACCATCAGCTTCACTTTTTCCTAATGATTTATAAAGTAAATCCTTAGCATATTCAAATCCACCAGCATTTAAATATGCATTTGATTTAGTAAGTACATGGAATTCACTTAATATTGCCAATGAAACATCTTTATCTATTGCCGATAATTGTGTAATAGCAGTAGATATTTGCTCAACCATTTGTAAAGGAAGGTTTTGAAATATTTTAACTGTACCTTCTTCTCCAACAAGAACACAAAACATTGCAATTCTTTCCAACATAGGAATATCTTCTAGTATTTCAGTATTTACTTCTTCCATATTTTATCCTTGTTTCAACTTTGATTCACCTTCTGATAACAGTAGTTCAATCATTTTTGCCATCTCATCTGGATGATTATTTATCTGAGTATCCAATTCTTCAACTAATATTTCGTATCTAACCATTGTTTCTTGGTCAAGACCATCTATGTTAGATAAAATCTGGTTTCTGACTTTATTTTTTAATTTATTTTTTTCCAAAGCTGGATTAAATGTATCAAAATCAAAATCTTCATCACCTACACCAACTGTTTCTGGTGTTTTTTTACTAGTAGAAGAAGATAAATCAATTTCATTTGATGCAATAAATTTTTTATAAAATAAAAATAATAAAATTGCTGAAATAAGATATTGGATATATTCTCCATAATCTTGAATAACAGCTTTAGTAGCCATTCCTGCGTCTAAACCACCTTCAGTACTAACTCCATTTGTTCCATTATTATCAAATCCTATAAATTTAAATGCTTTAACCGTTACTCTATCTCCTCTTTTAGTATTCAAACCAACAGATTCTTCTATTATTAATTTTATATTGGCTAAATATTCATCTTTATTATCAATCTTTTCCAAAATTGAAGAATCAAATGTAACAGCAGCTTTTATTGTGTCTATTCTTGCAAAGGCATTATCTTTTTGCCGAATACTTTTCTTAGATATTTCATAATTAATTATATTTTTCGCTTCTTCATTTGAAGATGTTGATTTCAACTCTCCATCATCTTCATTTACATTTTGAATATTACTTTGTATTCCTGGCACACCTGCACTTATTTTTTCTTTTGCTTCTTTTGCTGATGTTGATTCTGTGGTTTGCTGACTTCTTATTGTACCTTCTGGCTCATATATTTCTTGTTCTATTACTTGATTTTTAAAATCTAAAGCAATAGTTACTCTTGCAACTACTCTATTTTGTCCTATAAATGGCTCTAGCAATGTGATAATTTTATCTTCATAATCACTTTCTAGTTTTATTTTATATTTCTCGTGAGAAATGAATTTTAAACTATCTAAATCTTCTTGATTTTGCTCTAATATTGAACCATTTTGGTTTATAAGTTTAATATTTTTTGCTAAAAGTTTTGGTACAGCTGATGATATAAAGTTTTTTATTCCTGATATTTGTTTTTGGGTAAGAACTGTGCCATCTCTCAAACTTAAAATTGCAGATGCCGTTGGTGCAATTCTTCTTTGTGTAAAAACAGATTCTTTTGGAATAGCAATTTTAACTGTTGCTGACATTACACCTGAAAGTGCTTCTAGGGAACGACTAAGTTCTCCTTCCATAGCTCTTAAATATTTTACATTATTTTCAAAGTTAGTTGTACCTAATGAACTCTTATCAAAAATTTCCCATCCTGTATGTTTATTTGTAATAGCTTCACTTGTAACTAGTTTTATTTTAGCAATATTTACATTTTTCTTACTAGTTCTAAGTGTTAAACTATTCCCATTGCCAACAATTGCAAATGGTATTCCTGCAGCTTCAAGTTCATTTGATGCAAGCATTATTTGATTTTTAGTTAAATTTGTAGCAATAGTATAATTTAGTTTTGCATCGCCAGCTTTTACACTAGAATAAACTAGTAAACCTATTAAAAATACAAAAAGTATAGAGAAACCACCTATAATTACTGCTCTTTGTGCAGCACTTAGATTATTTACAAAGTTAAATATTTGTTGCATATTGTCCTATCTAGTTTTTACCAGATGCATCAACCATAAGTTTGAACCATTGTGCATCTTTTTTAATTGAATTTGTAATAGCATTATACATAACAGAATTCTTCGCCATTTCACTCATTTGAGTATCTAAGTTTACATTATTTCCATCATTTTGCTCTTCTAGTCCACTAACTTCATATACGGTATTACCTGTAGTTTTTTTATCAACTTCATCATTAAATGATATATGATTAGAATGTGTAGTTGATAGTTTAAGTTCACTTGTATTTTGAGTTTTTTCTAAATGTTGTTCAAAACTTAAAGCTTTAGTTTTGTAATTTGGTGTATTCAAATTTGCAATATTACTTGCTATAATTTTTTGATTATCCCCTCTATTTTTCAACTGTTCAAATAATAAATTTGTTACATTACTAGCTGTCATATTTAAATACTATTCCCAACTTGAGTTATTAATTTACCATTAAGCTCATCAATACCTCTAATTGCTTTTTGAGATTGTTCCAATCTTCTTTGAGAATCAATTAAAGCAACCATTGCCCCAATTGTATTTACATTACTTCTTTCTATTGAACCTTGTAACATTTGAGTATCATTTAAGACAATATTTTCTACTTGTATTCTGTCATTTGCTTTATAATTATTACTTCCAACTTTGTCAAGATTTGTAAAAGGTGTTTTAACTAATGCAATTTGATTTTCAAATCCTTCTTGAATTCTTATCGGTTCATTATCCAGATTTAAGATTTTATCACCTTGTGCAGTGGTTAAAAATCCATTTAAGTTTTTAAAACTACCATCTCTCGTGTATAAAATATTTTTATTTTTATCTTCTAATTTAAAAAATGTTTCATTTTGAGTTAAAGCAAAATCTAATTTATTGCCTGTAGTAGTGATACTTCCAACATCACCTTTTATGTAGTCACCATCTATTTTAGGAATTGTATTATGAACTAAACTATCTTTTGATATATTAGTATCATTTTTTTGTGCTTTTTGAAGATAATAATTAAATGAACCTTCAACAAGATTATCTTGCTTAAATCCAGTAGTATTTGCATTTGCAATATTATTAGAGATTACATCAACTCTATTAAGTTGATTTATCATAGTTGCAGAAAGTGAATATATACCTTGGTTCATTTTAAATCTCTTTTTTAATTGTTAAATTCAGCTATTAAACTATCTAAGTCATCTTCTGTTACAGTATCTTGTCCATCACCTGAAATATGTTGTGCAATTTGAACTTCTGGTTTTGTAGAGTCATCTGCGAATATACCATTTAGATAATTTGCAAGCTTTCTAATAACTGCCATTACTCTTTCAATTTTTTGTCTATTGATATCATGGAATTGCATAAGTTCCATTGCTTCAAATACTTTGTTATTTTCTCCATCTATAGAGTTTGAAATTTCTTGCATTGATGATTTTGTTTCATTAGCTTGTGCAATATTTTGAGAAAAAACTTCTACATTTGGAAACTTTTGATTTAATGTTTCTAATAATTTAATTTGGCTTTCTAAAAATTCACTTACTTTAGCAGCATTTTTATTTATAACATCATTTTCATCAAGTATAAAACTTAGCACATCAAATATTTGAGATGCTTTTTCTTCACTATCTTCGGCAACTTCATTTAGCTGATTTACAACTTTATGTTCATTTTCAACAGGCATAGGATAAATACCACTATTGATTTGATCACTCATTGTAATAGGAGCTTCTGGTGTAGGTTTTATACTAGGTGTTTCTGCAACAGATACTGGACCTTCATCTACTATTCCATCGATTTCTGCAAGTATATCATCCATATTAGTGTCAATCTCAACCTTGGGATTTTCATCAACTATGCCATCAATTCCTGCAAGTATATCATCTATACTTTCTTCACCTACATCATCGGTGCTAGAACCATCATCAACTATACCATCAATTCCAGCTAGGATATCGTCAATACTATTTTCAGCTACTGGTTCATCAGTAGGTGTATCAGTCATTGATGTATCGTTCATAAGAGCTTCGATTTCTTCTTGAGTCATACTCATAATAAGTCCTTATTTTTTAAAGAATGGATCTAGTTTTTCTTTTAATATTTGAGCATTAAAAGGTTTAACAATATAGTTATTTACTCCAGCTTTTAAAGCTGTAATAACTTCTCCTTTTCCACCTTCTGTTGTAATCATAACAGTTGGTGTAGCTCTATGAGTACTATCTTCTCCTCTAATTTTTTTTACAAGTTCAAGACCATTCATATTTGGCATATTCCAGTCTGTAAGAATAACATCGTACTTACTTTTTTGTAACATATCCCATGCAACAACACCATCTTCAGCTTCATCAAAATCGCCTTTTGGAATACCAAGCTGTTGTACTACATTTCCAATTATTCTTCTCATTGTTGAACTATCATCTACAATTAAAATTTTCATTTTTATATCCTTGAATCTTTTTAAATAATTTATTTGGTTTATTATATTTAATTTCAAGTAAATACCGTCTTAAATCAAAATTAGTATAGTAAGATTAAATATATAACAAATCTAAATAAAAGTTTAAAAATAATTTAGCTAAAATATATAGATATATAAACTGGGAGTATTTAAATGGTAAGAGGTCTTTACACAGCAGCAGCAGGAATGAATGCTCAACAAAACAACATAGATGTTACATCTAATAATATTGCAAATGTGAATACAACAGGGTTTAAAAAAGATAGAGCAGAGTTTGCAGATTTAATGTATCAATCATTAAACTACACTGCAAATGCAACTAGCGAGAACACGAACAATCCTACAGGTATGAATGTAGGATTAGGAGTTAGAGTATCTGGAATACAAAAAAGTTTTATTCAAGGTAGTTTAAAGGAAACTGGTAATTCTCTTGATATTGCTATTCAAGGGAAAGGGTTTTTCCAAATAGAAACTCCTGCTGGTGATACAAACTATTCTAGAAATGGTTCATTTAAACTAGATAGTGACGGTGCTGTTGTTACAGGTCAAGGATATAAACTATTGCCTGAAATTGTAATACCTGCAAATATGACAAATACTTCAATAGCAGCAGACGGTACAGTTTCAGCTATTAATCCAGCAGATGGTACAACAAATGTATTAGGACAAATTACTTTAGTTGATTTTATAAATCCAGCTGGTCTTTCACCTAAAGGTAATGGTTTGTTTTCTGCTACAACTGTATCTGGAGATGCTATAGAAGGTGTTCCAAATACGGAAGCATTTGGTTCATTACAGCAAGGTATGTTGGAGTCATCAAATGTACAACTTGTAAATGCAATGGTTGATTTAATTACAGCACAAAGGGCATATGAATCAAATTCTAAGTCACTAACAACAACAGACCAAATGTTACAACAAGTAAATCAATTAAAAAGATAATAATTTAATATGAATTTAGATGAGTTAAAAAAAAGAAGAGAAGCAAATATCTTAAAGCATAAACAAAAGAAAAAAGCTTATTACCTCAAGGCAAAACTCTCTAAAGAAAATGAAAACTCATCAAAACCCAAAGTAATTGACTACGAAAAAGAATTATTTTCTGGATCAAGTATTGACTTTGCATCTAAAATGCAAGAGATTGCTAAAAAGCAAAAACTTCATATAGAAAGTAGAGAAGATATAATCATACAAAAAATGCAAGAGTATAAAGATAAGAAACAAGACTATTACAATACTAATAAAAAGCAAAGACTACAGTATGATAAAGAATATCGTGAAAGTAAAAAAGAAGATTTAAAAGCTTATAGAAAAGAATACTATAGAAAAAACAAAGAAAAAATTCTTGCACGTCAAAAAGAGGCTAGACAGATTAAAAAAGAAGAAGACAAATAATGGCATCAAATTTATCACAACTTTTTAAAGAAATAATTGCAAGTACTCTTGAAACAAATCTATCTAAAACTGTAAAAGTTGAAGATACTATTCAAGTTGATGGTTCTCATATAAAGAACTTGAATCTTGTATCTTTAGATTTAGTTTTTGATTTTGATAGTGTTAGTATTATTACAAAGTTTTTAGTTCCTGCATATCTATCGACATCAATTTTCAAAACTATGATGATGGAAGAGGGTGAACCCTCACACGAGTTAGATGAAGATACACCTGATGCTATTAAAGAGGTATTTGGACAAGTTTCAGGTTCTCTTGAAACAGCAATAAATGGTTCTGAATTCGAAGATTTAGGAACTACTAAGCAACAAACAGTTACTCAATTTGAAGTTATCAAAGGTGAAGAATATAGTATAAGACATAAACTTATTGAATTTACAGTAGAGATGGATGAAGTTCCATTTTCTTTATATGTTGATTTTGAAGAAGCTGGTTTAGAATATCTTGAAGATATAAATAATAGTCCAATAAAAGAACCTGAAGTTGAAATAATTGAAGAAGAGAATGAAGATGCAAATGAAAATTCTGACGAATCCGAAAATGAAGAGTCTAAAAATACTGAAGAAGAAAGTATAAATGAAGATGAAAAAGATTTAAGCAATGAAGAAGATTCTACAGATGAAACTGAAAATAAATATGAAGAATCTAGTACAGAAGAATCTAATTCTTCTGATGATAAGTCTGAAAGTGATACAGAAGGCAAATCTGAAAAAGAAAATGAAGAAGATGAGAAAAAACAAAAGAAACTAAAGTTATTAGTTATGATAGTTGCTGGAGTATTGGCAACTGTTATATTAACTTTTACTGTATTATTTTTTATGGGTACTTTTGATCCACCACCTGTAGTTATTAAGGATGTAAATAAAACAGTTGTACCAAAGCAAGATATATTAATACTTGATATAAAAAATAAAGAGATAGACTTTAAAATTAAAATGATAAATTCTAAAAGATTAAATAGAAGACTTGCTATTTTGACAAAATACCAAATTCTTGAAGAAGATGTATTAGAAAAATATAGAAAAGAAGAAAAAGAAAGACTTTATAAATTGAAAATGCAAAGACTTGAAGAATTTGCAGCAAACAACAAAGAAGAATCTATATTTAAAAAAGATATAAATGCGAAACAATCATCAAATAAATTAGATAGATTTGAGAATGCTCAAAAGGATACTAACAACCCCGGAAACCAATCTATAATTGATAGTGAGAAACTTACATTTATACAAATATCTCCACTTAAATATAAAACATATAAAGATATTATAAATAAAGAGAAAACAAAGAATGTACAAATATCAATTTGTAAAAACTCTAAAGGCAAGATTGACGTATATATTGGACCAATATATCTTAATCTTATCGTAAATAATATTATAAAAAAAGTTTCTAAAGTTAGTTCAAAAAGTAAAAATGATGCTAAAATTTTAATAATAACTCGTAAAGAGTTCAATGAAAGATGTGATTTCTAAATCACGTTTAGGAAAGTAAAAAGCTTTTAGCTAGCTTCTAATATATCTTGTGCGTCTTTAACTAAGATAGTTTTTTTATCAATATCTACTTCTAAAATATAAGTATCATTATATGGTAATAAAAATGTTTTAGATAATTCATCATTTGATTCTAACATACTTTTGTCAGTTTGTATCTCTAAGTAGTCATCTATTGGGTATCTATGTACATCAGTAATACATCCAAGTAATTTATCATCTTCATAAATATTACAGTCAATCATATCAAACCAGAAAAATTGTTTTTCTTCTAATTTACAGTTTTTAACAGTATCTTCTTGTGTAGTAAATAGTTGTGAATTTGTATACTTTTGTGCATCTTCAATCGTATCAATACCTTCAAACTTTATAGTTTTACTTGTAGTGTTTATAGTTTCAATTGTAAGTGATTGTTTTTTGTGAGTTATAAGTACTGCACCTTTTTTAAATTGTTGGGGAAAGTCTGTATCAATATGAATTTTCATTTGACCTTTTAGTCCAACAGTTTTTCCAATTTTTGCAATATATATCTTTTCCATAAGTTTTAAGTTCCTTATGCTTGTAATACTTGAATTTTATAAGAGACACCATCTTTTGCTTTACAACCATTTACCATATTCTTAAGCGAGTTTATCATATTTCCACTTTTTCCGATTAGTTTACCTAAATCATCATTTGCAGCATATATAACAATCTCTTTAAAAGTAGGATCAACTTCTGTTAATTCTACTCTTATTTCATCTGGATTGGAAACTATAAGTTTCGCATAGTCTTTTATAAAATCAACTATCATAATTTTGTATTATTTTTTAGCTGTAAGTTTTGCAACTTTTTCAGAAGGTTGAGCACCAACGCTTAACCAGTAATCTAATCTTTCTTGATCAAATTTTAATACTTTTGGTTCAACTACTGGGTTGTAGTAACCAATTGATTCAATCCAACCTGAATCTCTTCTTTTTCTACTGTCTGTAACAACGATTCTGTAAAAAGGTTTCTTGTTTCTTCCCATTCTTGTAAGTCTAATAACTGTCATAATTTCTTTCCTTGTTTTTGTTTTGTACTTTATGTTAAGTGCTAAAGAGAATAAACATTCGCCTTAGCACTTAACACTTAAGATTTTACTATCTAGGTATTTGCCCTTGATTGCCCATTTGAGCCATCATTTTTTGCATATCTTTCATACCACCTTTTCCAGCCATTTTTTTAGCCATCTTTGCAGCATTTTTAAACTGCTTTAGGATTTTATTTACTTGAACTTCTGAAAGTCCACAACCTTTTGCCATTCTTCTTTTTCGTGAAAGGTTTATTAAGTCTGGTTTTTCTCTCTCTTTAGTTGTCATAGATGAAATTAGTGATTTAATTCTCTTAATCTCACCACTTCCTTCTAAGTCCATATCTTTAAGTTTATCAGACATTCCACCCATACCAGGAATCATTCCCATGATAGATTTCATTGAACCTAGTTTTTTCATCATTTCAAGTTGGTCTAAAAAGTCGTTGAAGTTAAATTCACCTTTTCTGATCTTTTTACTAACTTCTTTTGCTTTTTTCTCATCTATTACTGCACTTGCTTTTTCCGCAAGTCCTTCAATATCTCCTGTACCCATAAGTCTTGATACTATTCTATCAGGAATAAATACTTCCAGATTTTCCATCTTTTCACCAACACCAACAAATCTTAATGGAACACCAACTTGATGAGAAAGTGAAATCGCAACCCCACCTTTAGTATCTCCATCATATTTAGATAAAATTACACCATCGATTCCAATTTTTTCTTTAAATGTAGTTGCAGTTCTAGTTGCATCATGACCTGTAAGTGAATCAGCAACATAAAAAATTTCATCTGGATTAACTGTAGTTTTTATATCAGAAAGTTGCTCCATAAGTTCATCATCAATAGCAAGTCTTCCTGCTGTGTCAACTAAAAGAACATCATATAAACCATCTTGTGCTTTTTTCTTAGCATTTTTTACTACATTTACTGGGTTTGTTTCATTTTCATCAAAATAAAC
>DQSS01000121.1 GCA_015663165.1 Arcobacter sp.
ATTAAAGATGAAGATTTATATAAAGTTATTCCCAAATTTGTAGAGAAATATAGGGAAAATAGCTATATATCTTATGAAAGAGAAGAGTTAGAAGATATGAAAGATTGGAGTGATTTGGAAATATTACTTTTGCTAAAGTTTTATAAAAATGGATTGAGTTTTGAGATACCTGATGGAAAAGAGTTTTTTCCTAGTTTTTCTTTTACTTACAATATAGCACCACTTAAAATACAAATAGATAAAATTGTTGGATTTTGTTATGATAGAATTGAACCAGATACTTCAAAAGAAACTTTGATAAGTAGTACTTCTTGGTCTGCTTTAGAAGTAACATATCTACTTCACTATTTTGTGATAACGCACCCAAACTATAAAGAAGATGGTGAAGAGTAAATCAACCACCACCTACAAATTGTAGAAGCTCTATCTTGTCTTCATCTTTTGGTATAAAGCTATTCCAATCTTCTTTTTTTACTATGTCCATATTAACAGCTGCTGCCATTACTTTATCTTCTATTTGTAAATCTTGAATTATTTCTTTTAGACTTGTATTTTCTTTAAAAGTTTTATTTTCACCATTTATTATTAAGTTCACTATTTTCCTTTATATTTTAAAGTCATTTTTTACTTGATCTATTAAAATTGTTATTTTTCTCAACTTATCTTTGTTTATTGTACTATCTTTTAAGTTATCAATATTTAAAAGCATCTTAGCAAATTTAGCTTTAACTGCACTTGGTATTTGTGTCATATTTAAAGTTTGATAAGACTATTAAATCTTCAAAGAGCTTTGGACAAGAATCCTTGGTAAGTATTTTTGAAAATATATTTTTACCGTCACTATCTTGCATATTTATATCAACATGCAAGTTAACCATACCTAAAACTACTGTTCTAAAATATTCAAAATATTCATTTAGAGAAAATACACTTTGGACATATCTATAAAATATATTTTTATCTTCTTCATCTTTTTCATTTATATCAAAACCATTTGACATATACAAATAAAACAAATCAAAATGCCCATGTAAAAGTGGCTCAAAAAATAATGGTTGATTATAAGAATCTTTATTTCTTAAATCTACTTTTGTACTATCTAGTACATCTTTTAGAACTAATAAGTATTTACCATCTTCTTTATAATGTTTTAAATAGTTATCATCTGCAAGTTCTTTATATTTTGCATTATGTAAAACAAAAGTATTTAGAACTTCTAAGACATCATAAGAATCATCGTTTTTAATACCAGCATTTGCCTCATATTGAAGTAATAATAATATAATATCAATAGAGTCCATTCCCATATAACATGCAAGTAAAAGTGGTGTTTGATATGAATTATTTTGTTTATTTATATCTACCCCTTCATTTAGTAAAAAAGCACATCCATTGTAGTTGTTGTTTCTTACTGCATCAAAAAGTGAATTTTCACCATCATTATTTATAGCATTTACATCTACACCTTTTGATACAAGATTCTTTGCCATTTTAAGTAAAGATTCTCTTCTATCTACTTCATCTTCAGGTAACTTATAAAATATACTTAGTGCTTCCATTAGAAGTGTATTGTTATTTTTAACTGTTGCATTTATATTATAACCATGCTCTATAGCTATATCTAAAAGTCTTGAACCCTCCATACCTTTTATAGCAGTATGATAAAGTAAGTTATGTCCATGTCTATCACATAAAGTTGGATCTGAACCTTTTTCAATAAGTTTAATACAAAGCTTTTCATTTCTTAAAGATTCTTCTTTATGTAAAATTGTATCACCAAAAGAATCTATTGTATTTAGTTCTATATCATCAAGCTCAAGTAAAGAATCAATTATATCTTCACAACCGTACGAAATAGCATCAAACATTACATCTCTATTTGTATTATCTTTATTTTTTACATCTATAGAATTTTTTATAAGTTCTTCTACTGTTTTTGTACTTCCTGCTAAAACTACATTTTGAAGAAGAGATCTACCATCTTTATCTAGTTGGTTTATATTTATATTTTTTGCTTTTAGTATTATTTCTACAAGAAGATGATTGTTTTTACCTATAGATGCAACTATTGGTTCTTCATCTTTTTTATTTCGTAAGCTTACATCTATATGTTTTGAGATTAAGTATTTTGCCGATTTAAATTTGTTTTTTAAAATACACAAATGCAAAAAAGTTTCTCCATGACTATCTTGATAGTTTATAGAAAACTTTTTTGCATTTATCATTTTATCTAATACTTGAATATTTAATTCTTTTTTATATAACTCCTGTACGAAAGATACAGGAGTTATAACGAATTTATTCAGTATTGATTCGAACATTTATTTTATATATGCTTTTATAATTTTTTGAGTTTCTACTGGTTTACTTGCTCTTCCAACTCTTACATTTTCTAGTTTCTTAACAACCATATAACTAGCTTTATTTTTAACATATCCAAAAATAGTATGTTTACCATTTAGCCATCTTGTTTCTACAGTTGTTATAAAGAACTGACTTCCATTTGTATTTGCTCCTGCATTTGCCATAGCCAGTACACCTGGTTTATTGAACTGAGCTTTAGAATTAAACTCATCTTTAAACTTTCCACCCCATAAAGATTTACCACCTCTTCCAGTTCCTGTAGGATCTCCACTTTGAATCATAAAGTCCTTTATAATTCTATGAAAAATAATACCATCGTAATAACCTTTTTTGATAAGACCTACAAAATTCTCTACAGTTTTAGGTGCAAAGTCAGATCTTAACTCTAACTCAATATTTCCTTGTGTTGTTTCAAGTACCGCAGTTGGGTTTGCAAATAATATATTGCTAAATAAAGCAATAACTAATATAATTTTTTTCAATTTTTTTCCTTGTGTATAATTGTATATAATAATATCAAAAAAAGGATTAAGAGCTTGGAAATTTAAGCAAAACATTAACTTATGCTTATTATAATCTTAACTAATGAAAAGGATATATAATGAATGAAAAAATAATTGCATGTGATAATGTATTATGTGTAAAAAGATCTTTATGTTTAAGGTTTTTCATGTTCAAAAGTGGTGAAGCAGAATATAAAACTTTCAATGGAAATGCAAAAAAACCTTGTGGTAAATTTATTGAAATAAAAAAAGATATATAGTTTTCTTTATAGAAAAATTAGATAGTATTACATATAAAATATGAATATCAAAAAACTTATAAAAGGTAACAAAAGATTTAGAGAAGCAAAGTTTACTCAATATAAAGATGACTTTAAAACTCTTGTAGAACACGGACAAAAACCTAATATATTATTTATAGGTTGTAGTGATAGTAGAGTTGTACCTGATTTAATAGTGGATAGTAAACCAGGAGATATGTTTCTTATGAGAAATATTGGTAACTTTGTACCACCTTTTAAAGATGATTTTGATTTTCATGGAGTAAGTGCAGTTATAGAATACGCTGTATCTGTTTTAAAAGTAAAAGATATAATTGTATGTGGACATACACATTGTGGGGCTTGTGCTTCACTATATGAGGACTTATCAACAAACAAAAAACTTATTCACGTAAGAAAGTGGCTAGAACTTGGACAAAAAGCAAAAGAATATGCGCTTTTAAACTTGCTAAATAAAAAATCATCAAAAGAACAACTTCTTCGTACAACAGAAAAGATTTCTGTTGCATATCAGTTAGAAAATCTTTTAACATATCCAGAAGTGGCAAAAAGAATCAAAAAAGGTAAGCTAAATATCCATGGTTGGTTTTATGATATAGAAGATGGTTCAATAGAAGTGTACAACCCAAAAAAAGCTAAATACAAAAAATTAAAATAACTACTTTTATGTATATTTTTTATACATAAAAATATACTATTAGTAAACATATGATAGTATACAATTACTTTAAATAAAAGGGCTTGTATGCAACGATTTATCACAAAATCTCCTTTATCAATTCAGATACTAAAATCAGCAAAATTATCTGCTTCATTACCAGTAAATACGCTTATTTATGGAGAAGCTGGTGTTGGTAAAAAACTAATTGCAGCAGAAATACTTATATCAAGTACCGCAATAAGTGCAAAAGAACTTGAAATTGCCATAATAAATAAACAAATAGACTTAAATGAATTTACCTCTTTAATAATTTATGATATTCATCTTGTTATAAATCTTGATGAATTTTTAGATGCTCTTAAAAATATAAAAATAGTAGCAACAAGCCTACATAAACATGAAAAATACACAACTCAATTTGCAATAAAAATTGAAATACCATCTTTAGATCAAAGACCTGAAGACTTAAAAGAACTAATAGATATTTATGTAAATGAAGCATCACAAATATACAAATCGTCAAATAGTTACAACACAAAAGATATAAATATCGATTTAAGTGGAAATGGTATCACTCTTAAACAATCAATCTACAAAGCAATTCTTTTAAAATCAATCACAAAGCAAGAGATGATGGATACTCTTGAAACTTATCTTTATACTCAACTTACAAATGGTAAAGCATATAAAGAACTACTTGAAGTATTTGAAATACCTCTTTTAAAATCTGCAAAAAAAGCTTTTAAATCTCAACTACAAATGGCAAATAAACTAGTCATAAACAGAATAACACTTAGAAAAAAACTACATAAATATTTTGGAGAAGCATAATGGACTTTTATGAAGAACTAATAGAAAATGATTTAAATCCTTTTATACTTTTTAACTCAAATGGCAAAGTTAAAAACTTCAATAAAGAAGCAGAGTTTTTATTTAACTTTGTTACAACTAAAGAACTATTTGATTTAGCTATTTCTTATGCTAGTAGTACATTTGGATTTAAAAGAGAGTTTATAACTTTAAAGTATGAAAAACAATCTTTTTATGCAATATTAGTTGGATATGCAAATGACGATGAAATTGCACTAAGACTTTATAAAGAAGTTACGATAGTAGAAGCTGTAAATATAGAAACAAATTTTCAAGAAACAAATCTATATACTTTAATAGACCTATCAAAATCAACAACATTAATAAATAGCAATTTAAAAATAGAAGAGATATATGATGTTTCCATTCCTGAACTAAAGTTAGATATAAACCAATTTTTAGTTACATTAAATACAATCTTTGACCAACTTAAAGATTTAACTACTTTAACATTGAAAGTATTTATTAAAACAGGTGAATATGAGATAATAAATGCCAAAAAATATAATATTATAAGTATTGAATTTAAGTCTGAAGAAAAAATTGATTTTATAGATACAAATCAGTTTGCAAATACCAATGTCTTTTTTGTACAAAATACTATAAAAATAGAAATACCTTTAATAATGTAATATTTGTGTCATATTTGTGATACAATATAGGCTTAATGAAAACTTTATATATGAAGATGAAGCCTATACTGGAGCATGTTTTACTATTAAACTACCACTTAATATTAATTCTTAATTTTATTCCAAAGTAAACCTATATATTCATGCCATGCTAGTTCAGTTTGTAGTATATTATTTCCAGAAATAGCTTCTAACCCACCCTCTTTTGGTTTAATTAAATAATTTGTTGCACTGGCTATTGGATATAATCCTACACTATTAAAAGTAGCTATTGACCTTGACATATGATATGCAGATGTAATAAGTATAAACTTTTTATCTTTTAATACTTTTTTAACATATAGTGCTTCTTCTAAAGTATCTTTAGGCATAGAATGGATAATAATATCTTCTTTTTTTACACCTGAGGCAATAAGAAGTTTTGCCGTTAATACTGCTTCTGGGGTATTACCTTTGAAAGAATATCCCGATGTTATAATTTTAGAATTAGGAATAAGATTATAAAGTCTTAATGCTTCCCATGCTCTATTATGTTTATCTCCACCCAAAAGTAATATATGTTTCACATCATTTGGTATAACTTTTAAGCTTTGATATTGTGATTCTAGTGGTACTAAAAGTACAGAAGCAAATGGTTTTGAAGATATTATTATAATACCAAGTAAACTAACACTTAAAAATATTTTAGCTTTTTTGATACTATTTTTATATAAAAAAATAAGCCCCAACAAGCCTATAAGTACAAATATAGGAAGTGGCATGATAAATATACTAATTATTTTTTTAAGAAGAAAGCCAAACTCCACTATTTTATCATCTCTTTTACTGAGTCTATAAACTTAACATTGTCATTTACACAAGAGCATACTTTATAATCTTTTAGTCCAAATTCTTCTGCTATTTCTCTATATTCTATATCAAGTTCAAAAATAGTTTCACTATTATCAATTATAAATGCTATTGGATAAATAATCACTTTTTTATCTTTAAAAAATTCTAAGATATAATCCAAGCTTGGTTCAAGCCATTTCATAGGTCCTACTTTTGACTGATATGCAAGATGTATTCCTTCAAACACTAAACCTCTATTTTTAAGTTTTTCTTTTAAAATTTCAACATGATTCTCAATTTGTTCTTGATATGGGTCACCTTTTTTTATCATCTTTTGAGGAAGTCCATGGGCTGAAAATATTAAATAATAGTCATCACTGTTTTCTTTTACTTTTTGAATCTCATCACAAATTGCATCGTTAAATAAATCATTTTTATAAAATGGTGGAATGATAGTAATTTTATAATCCATCTTTGTAAGTTCCATAAAATCATCCAAGCTAGACTTAGTTGTAGTTGTAGAGTATTGTGGATATAAAGGAAGTAGAACTATTTCATTTATATTATTTTCTATTAGTTCTGTTAAAGTATCTATTGCAAATGGCTCAGTATATCTCATAGTAGAAGTTACAAAATATTCATCTTTTAACTCTTCTTGTAATTTTATTACTAATTTTTCTGTAAGCTCATGAAGTGGTGACTTTCCACCAATTTTTTCATAGTTTTCCCACGCTTCATCTAATCTTGAAGATATGATAAAAGATGCAATCATAGATCTAAATCTTTTATTTTTCATTGTAAGTATATTTTCATCGTTGAACATATTTTTTAAAAATAAAGCTAACTCCTCTTTGCTTCTAGCCCCGCCCATATTAAGTAATACTAATGCTTTTTTAGAACTCATTTATTTTCCTCTAATCTTATAATTTTATCACTACTCCAAGTAGCTAAATCTTCATCATGTGTAATAAGTAGTATTCCAAATCTATCTTTATACTTTAAAAGCAATTGCATCACATTAAGAGATATAACATTATCCAATGCACTTGTAGGTTCATCTGCAAGTATCAAGTCTGCTTTAGATAATAAAGCTCTTAGGATACTACATCTTTGTAGTTGTCCACCACTTAACTCATGTGGTTTTTTTTCCAATAATTCAAGCTCTAAGTCTAAGCTTGAAGATAACTCATCTAAAACACTTAAATCACTAACAACATCTTGTATTTGCTCTAAAATACTAAATGTAGGATGAAACGAACTATACGGGTCTTGATAAATACATGATACACTAGATACTTTGATATCGCCGCTTTGAGCTTTTAAATTATTTGTAATAAGCTCAAAAAGTGTAGACTTTCCACTTCCACTGGCACCTACAATACTAACGACTTCCCCCGCATCTAAAGATAAGTTAAAGTTATCATATATTAGATGATTCTTCTTATATCCAAAGCTAAGATTGTTTATTTTTAGTACATTGTTTTTCATATTTTGTATTCTAGCTAAAAAAGCATAATATAAAAGCAAAGTTAAAGTAAAGTAGTTGTATTATTTTTACAAATAAAAATTAGGAGATTAATATGAAAAAAATTGTATTAGGAACATTAGTATTAAGTGTTGCAGCATTTGCAGCTGTAAATTTAGGAGCTTGTAAAGGTTGTCACGGTGCTAACTTTGAAAAGAAAGCTTTAGGTAAATCTGCAATTGTTGCAAACATGACAAAAGCTGAAGTATCTGCTGCTCTGGTAGGATATAAAGCTGGTACTTATGGTGGACCAATGAAAGGTGTTATGAAAGGTCAAGTTGCTAGATATAGTGATGCTGAATTAAAATCTACAGGTTTAGGTAAATAATACCTAAAACTAAATAGTTTTAACACTTAAAAGGTCAAGCATTTTTGCTTGACCTTTTTTTATGCCAATTTTAAAGCCACTTTACATAATTATTTTACTAAAATAAATCTAAGCTTTTAAAAAAAAACTATATAGGATTCTATTATGACTAAACTATTACTAACTTCGATTATTTTCTCTAGTGTTGCATTTGCCGCAGTAAACCTAACTTCTTGTAAGGGTTGCCACGGTGTAAACTTTGAAAAAGCAGCACTTGGAAAATCTAAGATTGTAAAAAATATGACAAAAGATGAAGTATCTCATGCACTTATTGGATATAAA
>DQSS01000156.1 GCA_015663165.1 Arcobacter sp.
ATTTGCTTCATAGTTATAGATGTAGCAAGTACTTTATTAAATGCATCCAGAGATTTTTGATTGTCTTTATTTTTATAAGCATCAAAGAAGAAACTAAATCCTGCGGTGTAAACTTTATACTCAACATTTTTTACACCTTGCTCGTGAGCTATCATTGATGCTTTTGAAAGTGTTCTTGCTGTTGGGTGCATATCTAGTGGAAACGATACATAATATAAAGCAAGTTTATTAGGATTTGCTTGTACATCTTTTATTATTCTTGGAGTATCTTCTATACAAAGTGGACAAAGTGGGTCACTAAAGATTACAAGTTTATGTTTAGCATTTTTATTTCCAGCAATTAAATGGGAATCAGTATAATATCTTTTATCTAAGGTAGGATGCATCTTTCTTTTTAAATCTAATCCATTTAGAAGTTTAAGATCTGCTGTTACCATTGCCCCATTTGAGAATATAGTATCAGTAGTTTTGATTTGTTTACCTTTATGAACTAAATCTAAATCATAAACATAACCACTCCAACCTTCACCTAAATCTTTTTTAAATACTAGCTTTAAACTATTTAGAGTAATATTTGGATTTGCTTTTAATCTATGTTTTTCATAAGAGTAAACTTTTTCATCTATTGTTTTTGCTAATAGTGTTGTACTAAGACTTAGTACTATCGTTAGGCTCAATAATTTCAACATCAATGATATCTTCTTCATCTGTATTTCCTTTTGTTTTATGTGTAAATTGTGATTGTGTGTAGTATTGGTTATTTGTACTATTAATATTTGGATCAACTTTAAAACCATTTGTTTGCATTGGTGGTTTAAAAGAAAATAGTTTAGTCAACATAAATGTCAAAATTCCAAACTGTAATAATAAGCCTAATATATCAGTAAAAAATCCAGGTACAATAAGTAGCATTGCACCAACAGCTTTTGCCATATTATTTTTAATAAAATCAGCTTGAGATAATTGACCTTGTGTTAGTCCTTGAATATTTGAAGCTAAAGAATCTTTAAATCCTTTTAATAAAAATATACCAATAGTTGCACTTAATATAATCTCTAAAAATGTTAATAATCCACCAATACTACTAGATATAGCTGTAGTAATCATAACTTCTAAAAATAAATATATAAGTGCATACACCATTCTTATTTCCTAATTTTTAACTATATCTTTTATATACTCAACAATACTATCTAAAGCAACTTCTATACTTTCTAAAGTTTTTCTATTCACTACTTCTACTAAGCCATTTGTAAGCTTTTTACCCACAATTACAGCATATGGAAAACCAAGTACTTTATAATCACCCATCTTAAATCCATAAGTATGTTTTTTTTCTTTTCTATCATCTAAAATAGTTGAAATATTATTTTGCTTTAGTTCATTGTAAATATTTGTTCCAACTTCAAGTTCATTTTCTTTTTTTGCATTTGATACAATTACATCAACCATAAATGGTGTAGTAGACTTAGTCCAAATACAGCCATTTTCATCATGATTTTGTTCTATTACAGATGCTACAAGTCTTGACACACCTATGCCAAATGTAGCCATTTCAAATGCTTTTGGTTTTCCATTTTCATCTTGGAATTTTGCATCTAAACTAGAAGAGTATTTATCTCCTAGTTGGAATATATGACCAACTTCTATACCTTTTTTAAAGTATAGTTTTCCACCACATGAACACTTTTGTGTAACTTCTTTACTTTGTAACTCTTCATATGAAAGCTCATTGATAGAATCAACCTCATCATCACTTTCATATATAGTTTCAATATTTGCACCATAAGAACAATCTTCACATACTAAAATAGTATCTTCACCACTATTTGCTAATACATGAAACTCTTTACTTCCATTTCCACCAATAGCTCCTGAATCTGCATCTACAACTCTAAAGTCAAGTCCAAGTCTAGTGAAAATTTTTTTATATGTTTCTTCCATAAGGTCAAATTCTCTAACCATATCTTCTTTACTAGCATGAAAAGAATAAGCATCTTTCATTAAAAACTCTCTACCTCTTAAAAGTCCAAATCTAGGTCTTGCTTCATCTCTAAATTTTGTATTTATTTGGTATAAGTTTACAGGTAAATCTTTGTAACTTTTCACTCTATTTTTTACTAACTCAACCATAGCTTCTTCATTTGTAGGGGATAATACAAAGTCATTTTCATGTCTATCTTGTATTCTTAACATCTCTTTACCCATAGTTTCTGCTCGTCCACTTTTGTTCCATAATGCAATTGGAGTTACAAAGCTTAGTTGAACTTCGTTGCATCCTGCATCATCTAATTCTTCTTTTACAATATTTCTTATTTTTTCTAATACAATTTTACCTAATGGTAAGTAGTTATAAAGCCCAGCACCTTGCTGATTTATAAATCCACCTCTTAGTAAAAATTGGTGAGATGGTAGTACTGCATCTGATGGTGTTTCTTTTGTTGTTGGTATAAACAATCTACTAAATTTCATTAAATTATTTCCTTATATATTTGTTTGTAGTGCGTGTTCACACTTATATTTATTTATCATATTTGTATCTTCTTTTATTCCAAAAAGATTTTGTGTTGCTCCAAGTATTACATCACCTTCCATACTTTTTGATACTTCTCTTAGCTGTGTACTTGGTTTGTGTAAAAATTCATTTATAATTGTTTTACAAAGTTTATTTATATTTTGCTCATCTTCAAGTTTTATAAAACCTTTTTTAAGTGCATTTGCTATTTTTTTCTCTATTATTTCATCTGCATTTGTATATAGTGTTTTTATAGTTGGTTCAACACTTAGAGTTTTAATCCAAGAGAAAAATTCAATAGTTATCTTTCCTACAATTCCATATGCTATTTTAGCTGCATCTGCTCGTAATACTACATTCTCATCTACAATACCTTGTAAATCATCAACACTATAAATATTTACCCCAGATACTTCCATATCTTCTATATCTCGTGGTACTGCTATATCAAACCAATTTCTTTGAAATGATACATCTTTTATCATACTACATTTGATTATTGGATATGGTGCTGATGTTGCTGTTATAAGTAATCTTTTTGAGTTTAAAAGTTCTTCTAGTTTACTATATGGTTCTACTTCTATTTCTTGCTCAAAAGTACTTGCTAATGTTTTTGCTTTTTGTGTATTTCTACTACATATCACTACTTGAAATCCTGATTTTAAAAGATGTTTGATAGCTAATTCACTCATCTCCCCTGCACCAATAACTATAGCTTTTACATCTTCAATATCTTTGTATATCTCTTTTGCTTTTGCTACTGCTGTTGAAGCTACTGAAACTGAACCTGTTCCTAAAGCTGTTGCTGTTCTTACTCTTGCTGCACACTTAAAACTATAGTGCATAACACGAGCAAGTTTTTGACCACAATATAAGTTTTCCATTGAAAATTTAAAGGCATCTTTTAGTTGTCCTGCTATTTGTGTTTCTCCCACAACTAGTGAATCTAAAGAAGAAGCAACTGTAAAAAGATGATGTATTGCACCTTCATTTTCATATATGTCTGCACGACCTAGTAGTTCTTGAAGTTCTATATTTGATCTTTTTGATAAAAGTGCGATTATGTGCTGTCCACTATCTTTGCATTGGTTTACGCTTAGTATAAATTCTACTCTATTACAAGTTGATATTAGTATTGCTTCATTGATACTTTCGTGTGCTATTATTTGTTTTAAAAATGTTTCTTTTTCCAAATCATTTCCAAAAGCTAATTTTTCTCTTGTCTGTATATCTGTATTTTTATGTGTAAAACTTACTATTAAATATTCCATTAAATCCCTTAGCTATATAAGTTATTATATTAACATAATATTGCTTTATAGATATTTTTATAAAGCATTTTTTTAGTATAAACTTACTTTATAGTATATATGCTACAATTTAAATATTAATTATAAATGAAGGTTTCAAGATGATAGCAAATATATTTTTTGGTAGTGAAGAAGTAAGTAGAGATACATTAGAACAAAGAGTAAATCCATATTCAAATAAAGTAGTTTCAAAGTACACAATGTGTACAGCTGATGATACTACTAAAGCTCTTGAAATAGCACAAACAGCATCAATAGCTACAAAAGCATCAACAATAGCACAAAGAGTTTCTTGGCTAGAAGATGTAGCTTTAAAGATGAAAGAACAAAGAGAAAATATAGCTCAAACTTTATGTGATGAAGTTGGTAAACCTATTACATTTGCTCGAATAGAAGTAGATAGATGTATAGAAACAGTAAAGCTTTCAGTTCATGCAATGATAAACTTATCTGGTCATACTATAAGTACAGATGCAATGCCAAGTGGTAAAAAAACTCATGCTTATTATTTTCATGAGCCTGTAGGTGTTGTTGCTTGTATCACACCTTTTAACTTTCCTTTAAATCTTGTAGCACATAAAATAGCTCCAGCACTTGTAAGTGGAAATGCTGTTGTACTAAAACCAACACCAGAAGCTCCACTAACTGCTTATAAATTTGCAAAGTTATTTATAGAAAGTGAATATGCAATCAAAGATGCACTTTCAGTAGTATATGGAGATGTTGAAGTTGGAAGTACTTTAGTAGAGTCTTCTATCCCTAGAGTACTTAGCTTTACAGGTTCTGTACCTGTTGGAAATATTATCATAAAATCTGCTGGTATAAAAAAAGTAGCTTTAGAGCTTGGTGGAAATGCTGGTACATTTATAGATAGCTCTGCTGATTTATCTTATGCTGCTTCAAGATGTGCATTTGGGGCTTTTATAAATTCTGGACAAGTCTGTATATCGCTACAAAGAATTTATGTAGATGAAAAAGTTTATGATGAATTTGCAAAGCAAATGAAAATTGAAACTGAAAAACTTATCATTGGTAGCCCATATGAAGAAGATACTTTTATAGGACCACTTATAAATGATGAGTCATTAGAACGCGCAACTTCTTGGGTAAATAGTGCAATTGAAGAAGGTGCTGTTTGTCTTACTGGAAACAAAGCAGAAGGTCTAAACTTCCATCCCACGGTTATGACTGAAGTTACTGATGATATGAAAATAGTATGTGAAGAAGTATTTGCTCCAATTGTATCACTTGTAAAAGTTAAAAACTATGATGAAGCAATTAAGAAGATGAATAATACTCCTTATGGATTACAATTTTCAATCTTTACAAACAACCTAAAACAAACACAAAGTTTCATAACAGATGCATCTTGTGGTGGTGTAGTTATAAACGATATTCCAACACTAAGATTTGACATACAGCCTTATGGTGGTACAAAACTAAGTGGAATTGGTAAAGAAGGGCCTAGCTTTGCTATTGAAGAGTTTACACAGATAAAATCAGTAGTTATTTGTTAAAATATATCATATTTATTGATTAAGTAAATATTAGATATAATCTCAATTGTATTAAAGAAAAAAGGAATTTATCATGAATACATTTGATAAAATTAGAAGTTTTTGTAAGTTGTTTAGAATTATTATAGGACTTACAGCATTAGTTATTGGTTTTTTACTAGGAAAAGGTGATTTAAATTTAGGTTGGTGGTACTTAGGTTTACTTCCATTAGTGGCTGGGTTAACTAACTTCTGTCCATTATGTATTATTTCAAAGAAATGTTCAATAGACAATAAATAAGGATTTAAAATGAGTACAATTTCATATAAAGATGCTGGTGTTGATATAGATGCTGGAAACAGTTTTGTAGAAAATATCAAGCCTCTTGTAAAGTCAACTATGATTCCAGGTGTTATGGGTGGTATTGGTTCTTTTGCTGGTGCATTTGAATTACCTTCTGGATATAAAGAGCCTGTAATTTTAGCTGGAACTGATGGAGTTGGTACTAAACTTAAACTTGCTATTGATAGTGGAAAGTTTGACACAGTTGGAATTGACTTAGTTGCAATGTGTTCAAATGACCTTATTTGTAACTTTGGTGAGCCATTATTTTTCTTAGATTATTATGCAACTGCAAAGCTAAAAGTTGAAGAAGCTACTGCTGTTGTTGCTGGTATTGCTGAGGGTTGTATTAGAAGTCAATGTGCACTTATTGGCGGTGAAACTGCTGAGATGCCTGGTATGTATAAAGAAGGTGACTTTGATCTTGCTGGTTTTTGTGTAGGAATTGCAGAAAAATCTGAAATGGATAGAGTTTCTAGAGTAGAAGAAGGTGATGTTTTAATTGCACTTCCAAGTTCTGGTGTACATTCAAATGGTTTCTCTTTAGTACGAAAATTACTTTTAGAAAAACTTGGTATGAAGTTTGAAGATGATTTCCATGGTAGAACTTTAATCGATACACTTTTAGAGCCTACAAGAATTTATGTTCAAGATTTCAAAGATTGTAAAGAAAATATAAATGCTTTAGCACATATCACTGGCGGTGGTATTGTTGAAAATTTACCTAGAGTTTTACCTGATAATTTACGAGCAGTTGTTCAAAAAGACAAAGTAAGAGTTCTTCCTATATTTCAAGAAATGGCAAAGCATGTAGAAGAAACAGAAATGTATAGAGCATTTAATATGGGTGTTGGTATGATTTTTGTTGCAAATGACTCTCAAGTTGATGCAATATTAGAAAAAACTGATGGTTATGTTATCGGTGAAATTGTTGCTGGAGAAAAAGGATGTGATTTAGTTTAATCACAAATTATTCTAAAAATTTAAAAAAGGGGAAAAGGCTTATAGTCTTTTCCCCTTTTTTTATATCTTTTTAATAACATCTTAAATACAATATTCAAAATAAATATAAGGAATAATTATGTATAAAAACAAATTATTAAAAATAATACTTGCAACATTGATAAGTATCTCTACAGTAACAGCAGCTGGAAAAGTGTCAGGAGCTACAGCACATGAAGCGCCATCTTGGTTTAAAGAAAGTTTTCTTGATATGGGTGAAGATATTGAAGAAGCATCTGAAGAAGGTAAGCATGTAATGCTATTTATGGATTTAGATTCTTGTCCTTATTGTACTAGAATGTTAAAAGAAAGTTTTATTCAAGAGGGGAAGACAAAAGAGTTTGCAAAAAATCACTTTGATGTAATCAATATAAATATCAAAGGCAGTAAAGAGATAGCTTGGGATGAAGATACGGATTTGACTGAAAAAGAACTAGCACAAAAACTAGAAGTTCAGTATAGTCCTACAGTTATATTTTTAGACAATGACAAAAATATAGTAGTAAGAGTAAATGGATATAGATCAGCTAAAAACTTTAAAAATATAATGGAATATGTAAATGGTAAACACTATAAAAATATGAAGCTAGGTGCATTTTTAGATAAAGTAAAAGCAAAAAATTTATATACTTTAAGAGAAAATAAACTTTTTACTTCTATTACAGATTTATCAAAAATCACATCTCCACTTGCTGTTATATTTGAAGATGGGTCTTGTACACAATGTGACTACTTACATAATACTACATTTAAAAATAAAGATGTTTTAGGTGAGTTATCTGCATATACAATAGTAAGACTTGATGCTTCTAGTACAAAAACTATTATTACTCCAAACGGTGAAAAGATATCTGCTAAAGAATGGGCAAATAAAATCAATCTAGACTATAGACCAGGAATACTTTTATATAATGAGAAAAAACTAATATCAACAGTTGATGCACTTTTATATAGTTTTCACTTTAAAGAGCTACTTAGATATGTTTCTAAAAAACAATATGAAGTTTATGGTGGGTATTTACAGTACTTATCTGTAAGACAATCAGAACTAATCAAACAAGGTGTAAATATAGACCTTGCTAAATAATTATCTTTTGTAGCTTATATCTTAAGCTACAAAGTTTTAGAATTTGTATTCAAAAGCACATATAAATTCAGTAGAATAATCAATCAATACATCACTTACATATGATTTAGTTTCAAATTCATATTTTGAATATTCTAACTCTACTCTTAAATAATAATTTCTTGAATACTTATATTTTTGACCAATATGTATTCCATAAAAGCTATTTTTACTATCTTGCTTGATTAAAGAAAAACTAGCTATTCTATTGTCACTCCATGATAAATCACTTTGTCCAGCAATTACACCTATATATGTCATATCTGTACCACTACCTGAAATTGGGATATTTAAAGATAAAGAAGTTTTATTTAAATTGAAATCTTTAGTATTAGAGATTTTATATTTAGATATTAGTTCCCATGTATAAATAGGTATACCAGCATAAAAACCACTACTGTAAATAGTTTTGTCAATAGGTTCATTTGAACTAAGTAATGCAAATCCAAGTTCCATACCAATAAATGGTCTTATATTGTTATTTTCCATTTTTTCTTCTTCTAAATATTTAATATTATTTGAAGAATTAGCATACATAAAGCTTGTAGCTAGTAGTGTTGATACAATTAGTTTTTTTATCATATTAATTTCCTATATTCAAATCATGAAGTTCTTTAAACAAAAATGCTTCCATTACATCTTCAAGATACATTTGCATTGGTGCAACTAAAATAGCAATTCCCTCTTCCATATATGGCCATACATATTCTTCATGTGTTTTTACAATTAGGACTTCTATATATTCTTCTACTTCTTCTTTAGTATTATAAAATTTAACTGATTGAATTTTACCTAAATCAAAATCAACTAAAGCCCAAGTTTTAACATCATCTAATAATGTTATTTTACCCTCTTCCATATCTTCTATATCTGCTGGTATTAAAATATTCATTTTATTTATTTCCTTTTATTTTTTCTTTTAATTCTTCTATTGAAGATGCACCATCTTTATCTTCTTCGCTAAATCCCCAATTTACTAAAATAAAATCCATATTAGAATTTTTAGCTGCTCTTGCATCTTTTTGGGAATCTCCTATAAGTATTGCATTTTCTTTTTTTACCTTTAATACTTCTAATGTATTTAAAAGCATATCAGGTGATGGCTTTGGTGATGAAACCATATTTGCCCCAACTACATAGTTAAAATATTTTGATATATCTAAAAAATCTAACATCTTTTTTGCAAATTCTTGCGAAGCATTTGTAGCAACACTTAAAATGTAATCTTTTTTTAACTCTTTTAGTAACTCTTCTATTCCATCATATAGTTTTATATCATTTACACAATTCTCATCATAATATTTAGTGAAAAGTTCTGTTTGTTTATCTGTAAATTCTGAAGTCCCATAAAAAAATTCTGCGCTATTTATATCTGGATTGTTTAGTTGTTCTAACATTGTATTTTTGTCTATGGATTCAAGTCCTAGATTACTTCTTACATAGTTTATAGTATTTGTTATAACATTTCCACTATCTATAAGTGTACCATCCATATCAAAAATTATTAACTTCATACTTACTCCTAAATTTAAAATGTATATTATCCAATATTATTTAGACTTAGGCTTAAGAAAACCATCTATGTTTAGATTAATACATACAATTATATGTGACTTTATCTTTAGATACATCATCTTTAGATATAATTCCAAAACACAAAAAATAGGATATAAACTATGAGCCATGAATCACCACAAAACTTTGAAGAACAATCACTACATTATCACCAAGCAAGAAATGCATTTGGTACAAATGGAAAAACAGGGACACTACTAACTAAGCCTTGCAATACTACACATGAGTTATCAATGGCATATTCTCCTGGTGTTGCTTATCCTTGCTTAGAGATACAAAAAGATATTTCTAAAGCGTATGATTATACTAACAAAGGAAATTTAGTAGCTGTTATAAGTGATGGTACAGCTGTACTTGGTCTAGGAGATATTGGACACCTTGCATCTAAACCAGTTATGGAAGGTAAATGTGTACTATTTAAAAAGTTTGCAAATGTAGATGCAGTTGATATAGAACTAAATGTACATAGCGTAGATGAAATTGTATCAGTAGTTTCAGCTATGGCAGATAGTTTTGGGGGAATAAACCTAGAAGATATTGGTGCACCTAAATGTTTTGAAATAGAAGAAAAACTAAAAAAGATATGTAATGTACCTATTTTTCACGATGACCAACATGGAACAGCAGTAATAACAACAGCAGGGCTTATGAATGTATTAGAATTCTCTGGTAAAAAAGCAGAAGATTTAAAAGTTGTTGTTATTGGTGCAGGAGCTGCTGGAATTGCTTGTGCAAATATGTATAGAAATTTTGGAATTACTCATATAATTATGATAGATTCTAAAGGTGTTATATATAAAGGAAGAGATAATCTAAATAAATATAAAGAATCTTTTGCAATAGATACTACAGATAGAACTATAGAAGATGCCCTAAAAGATGCAGATATGGTTCTAGGTTTAAGTTCAGCTAATGTAATCACAAAAGATATGGTAAAGTCTATGAATGACCATCCTATTATATTTGCATGTGCAAATCCAAAACCAGAAATCTTACCAACAGACGCAAAAGAAGCAAGAGATGATGTTATTATAGGTACAGGAAGAAGTGATTTTCCAAACCAAGTAAACAATGTACTTGGTTTTCCAGCAATATTTAGAGGTGCATTAGATGTTCAAGCAAGTAAAATTACAGAAAATATGAAACTTGCAGCATCTAAAGCATTAGCAGCATTAGCAAAAGAAGATGTTCCTGATTATGTAAAAAGAGCTCATGATAGAGATGATATGGAATTTGGAACAAACTATATCATACCTTCTCCTTTTGATAGAAGAGTTTTAGTATATGTTGCATCTGAAGTAGCAAGAACAGCTATAGAAGATGGTGTAGCAAAAATAGATTGTTTTGATATAGATGATTATAAAAACTTCTTAAACAATATGATAAAAGAAAAATAAAGGTATTACCTTCTATTATAATTATACACATTGTTAAATTTCGCTTAAAATATGTATTTATATTATATGGAAGTGGTGTATTAAGCATATATTAAGATATAAATAGTAAACTTAACATACGACATTGTGCTGGAAGGTTATGCTTTCTATATGAGGTTAGCGTAACTTGCGCATCCAGAGTATCACAATTGTTAAATTTCGAAATTAATACAAGGAAAACAAATATGACAAAAATGATTAAATTAAGTCTTGTAGCTGCAGTTGCAGTTGCTGGATTATCTACAACAGCGAGTGCTGTATCTATAGAAGATGCAATTAAGAATGTAACAGTATCTGGTCAAATGAGACTAAGAACAGAGGGAACTAACGCTGGTGGTAGTGCATCAACTGAAACTTTAAATGATTTTGATTCTGATATTAAATTCAAAAACAAACTTTCTGATACAAATACAATCGTAATCAAAGTTGAAGCTGATTCTCAAACTGATGCTGATGAGGCAACTGGTGCAACTGAAGCTAAAATGAATGCTCAAGTAACTAATGCTTACTTACAAACAAAAGCTGGTTCAGCGACTGTTTTAGTTGGTAGACAAGGTGTTCCAGGTCCATTTACAGATGGTGCAGCTGGTGCTGGTGTTGTTGCTTTAGTTCCTGCTGGTCCTGTAACAATAGCTGCTGGTTTCTTTAATAACACTGACATCGCTGCTGGTGTTGATGCTACAGAAGTTGCTGTAATAGGAAAAACTGGAAATGTAGCTTTTGATGTATGGTATGCTTCTGTACAAGCTGTAGGAACATTACTTTCTGTACATGCAAATACTACAATCGGAACAGTTGGAATTGATGCTAGACATTCTACAATGACTGGTGATGCAAGTGGTGATAAAGCTGGTACATTAACAAAAGTTGTTGCTTCTACAAAAGTAAATAACATTGGTCTTGCTTTAGGTATTGCTATAACTAATAAAGACGCAAGAAGAATCGCTATTGATAACGATAACGATGCTAAAACTGACTTTAAAGTATGGCAAGCTTCTGTAGGTGGTTTATCTGATGCTACTGCTATCTTAATTGCTGCTTCTACTAAAGTTTCAGCTGTTACTTTAGGTGCTAAATATGTTACTGTTGACTATAAATCTGGAACTGCAGATGTTACTGCTACAGAAATGTTAGTTGATGCTAAATATTCAATTGCTAAAAACATAGCATTATCTGGTAAATATTCAATTGCTGGTAATGACGTTTCTGGATCTAATGATTCAACAAAAACAAGAATCGAAGTTAAATATACTTTCTAGTATAACCTTTCAATTTTTAAAAAGCTAAGACTTATGTCTTAGCTTTTTTTATGCTTATTTTCTAGCTTAAGCTTTTTATATAATGTAATAATATATAATATTTTATTATTTAAAAGAATTATTGATTATGAACAAAAAAATTATACTTGATAACAGATTTAAAAAACTACATAAACATTATACTGCACTAAAAGAATATAAAATATATATAGATAAACTATTGCAAGAAACCAATATTTATGATCAGTTTACTTGAAATTGCTGGTATCAATAACAATAAAATGAGTGAAGTATTGTATAATATTGAAAAAGAAAATATCATAGATAGCTTAGATTCATGGATAGAATTAAGAGAAGTAAGAAATGAGTTAGAACACGATTATCCAGAAAAACTATCTGTAGCTTTGCAAGATTTAAAGTATTGTATTGATAATTTTCACAAAATTGAAAGTTATTATATAAACTCTGTTGAATTTTTTGAAAAGTATAAAATATGAGATTATCAAAACTAATAATAAAAAAAGTTTTGGTAAGGATAC